>NZ_WHJF01000459.1:0-334 GCF_011682185.1 Massilia genomosp. 1 | reverse complement strand
CCGCTCCCGGAAACGATGTCAAAAGTACAGCACAAGAACGAACCCTAAAAACCCCACTACAACGCTCAAGATCACGACATACTTTGTTCAAAAACACACCCGACAAGTAGTCTGACACAGGGGGATGAGTGGCAGGAAACGAATCGCCCAACGGTTGATCGACGAATGGTCGACCGACACGCCGCGCTCTTCCATCATCTCTTCGACGTGCCGGTAGCTCAGCGGATAGGCCACATACCATCGGATGCAGACCAGGATAACGTCGATCGGAAAGCGCATCCCTTTGAAGTTGAGCATGTCGATTCGTCCTGGGTTCGGGCGCCGCAGTTTACAT
>NZ_WHJF01000458.1:0-335 GCF_011682185.1 Massilia genomosp. 1 | reverse complement strand
CTACTATCGATAAGCCCTTACAAAGGGAACGTCATTTTTTTGGCGTATTTAAAGGCCAGAAGAGCCTTAACAACACAGACAGGCATAAACAGGAAAATATCACATGGTAGATCAGGTCAAAGTCGCCGCCGCAGAAGAGGCGACGTCTGAACAGTCGCTACGGCGAAATCTCACGAACCGTCACATTCAGCTCATTGCCATTGGCGGCGCCATCGGCACAGGGCTGTTTATGGGCTCGGGCAAAACCATCAGTCTTGCAGGCCCGTCGATCATCTTCGTTTATATGATCATCGGTTTTATGCTCTTTTTCGTGATGCGTGCAATGGGTGAATTGC
>NZ_WHJF01000457.1:0-338 GCF_011682185.1 Massilia genomosp. 1 | reverse complement strand
GCTCCATTCGATGTCCCGTTCAATCGGGTAGGGCATCCATTACCCGCGACCATCGAAAACACTGCCGACGAGGTTTCGTATCGTCCAGCCAGCAACGCACTGGCAGTTCATGAAACATTCAGGCTAGTGCGGCGTCTGCTGCTGTTCGATGTACTGCCGGATAACGGCGATAGGCGCACCGCCGCAGCTACCGGCAAAGTAGGAAGGCGAGCATAGCGCGCCGCCCCAAAGCTTCTTGCGGATGCTCGGATAGTTCTTCTTCCGAATCATGCGGCTGGAAACGCCTTTCAGGCTGTTGACCAGATTGGAAACGGAAACCTTGGGCGGGTAGTTCACCA
>NZ_WHJF01000456.1:0-339 GCF_011682185.1 Massilia genomosp. 1 | reverse complement strand
CGATCACCGCTTCCAGAACAATTTCATGATCGGTTTCCCGCCGCACTTCGCCGGCGCGACCATCACGAGCAAGCCGGGCACGAACAATCTCGACACCATCACGCGCCTGAACCAGGATGCGCCAGGCTTCTCGTCGACCCAGGCTTACCAGCACGATGTGAGCAACGAGCAGGTGGCCGTGGGCGCGCGCTGGGATGCCACGCCGGCCCTGCGCTTGACCACCGAAGTGGCGCGCACCGCCAGCTACTTCAAGGAGCGGCGCGTGATTTTCGACTTCGATTACACGGCGCGCGGCTTCGTGGGCGCGGTGCGCTCGGGCGGCGGCTACATGGACTTCCC
>NZ_WHJF01000455.1:0-340 GCF_011682185.1 Massilia genomosp. 1 | reverse complement strand
GGCCAGGGTTTGCTGCAGCCAGCCGTACGACAGGCGCTCCTGCTCCATCCGGATTCGCTCGCCAAACACATCATCGCGCAGGGCGTCGAACAGCGCCCGTTCGTCGGGATCGAGCCGTGCTGGCTGCCCGCTGAAGCGCTTGTCCTGGTCTTCCGCGCCCCACAGCGCGCGGTGCGCCATCAGGGTCGCGCTGTCCATCAGGATGGAGCGCGCGTGAGGAACACTGGCGCGCAAGCGGTCCAGGATGGCAAAGCCGTGCGTGTCGATATCGCCCCAGTAATATACTGCGCGCGTGGCCAGCCAGGGCACATCGGCCAGCCGCTCGACCCCGTAACCACCG
>NZ_WHJF01000454.1:0-340 GCF_011682185.1 Massilia genomosp. 1 | reverse complement strand
CCGGATCGCCGTTCGCTCTCATGGCCTTGTCGAAGAAGCGCTTCGCCGCAGCCATGTCGCGCTTCGCGGTCAGCAGAAAGTCGACGGTCTTTCCCTGCTTGTCGACAGCGCGATAGAGGTATTTCCAGACGCCCTTGACCTTGATGTACGTCTCATCCATACGCCAACTGCCGCCGACCGGGCGCTTGTGTTTCCGGGCCATCTTCTCGATGAGCGGAAATTTGCAAGCTAGTTGTCGCCTAAATACGATTTTTACGCTGCTTTTTTGAGTGCTTGATTTTTCTCCTTTTTGGTGACGGCTTCCGTGACACTTTTTTCGGGATTGAGGTGTACGGTCGTC
>NZ_WHJF01000453.1:0-342 GCF_011682185.1 Massilia genomosp. 1 | reverse complement strand
TACCGGCCTCATGATTCTCTTTTTGCATCGCCAACGCCTTGTTGTAGACGAATCGGCACGCGCCAGCGAAGCGGCGCATATTGCGCTCTTGCTCGCCATCTGGCATCAGTTCGTATTGATAGGCTTGCAGTCGTTGCATGCTTCGATTATAGTTTGGTCTATGAGTCATTACAATGAAATTCGCCACGGAAGACACGGTGTTTTCCTCATGCACGTACATTTGGTCTTCGCAACAAAATACCGCCGTGAAGTCTTCACAAAAGAGATTCTTGACGACCTGCGGCCGATATGCTCCAGCGTCTGCACGGACTTTGAAGCGGAACTGGTGGAGTTCGACGGCGA
>NZ_WHJF01000452.1:0-343 GCF_011682185.1 Massilia genomosp. 1 | reverse complement strand
GGCTGGGTGGAGGCGGCCGCGCGCGCCCGCACCAGCAGGCTGCCGCTGGCGCTGGCGGCGGCCTTTTCGAAGTCGTAGTCGTTGAGCACATAGGCGCCGGAAGCGATTTCGCCCGCCGCCGACCAGGTCTGCACGCTTTCGCGGTCGGCGGCGTTGGCGCCGCTCTCGCCGCAAAAGGCCAGCGCGCCATAGCCGGCGATGGTGCTATGCGCGGCATAGGAGTCGGCCAGTACCATCGTGTGATGGCCGCTAGCGTGGGTGAAGTAGAAGTAGATGCCGGCGTGTTCGAGCAGGCGGCAGACGAAATCGAAGTCGGTTTCGCGGTATTGCACGCAGAACGGCA
>NZ_WHJF01000451.1:0-345 GCF_011682185.1 Massilia genomosp. 1 | reverse complement strand
CCCGAATTTCAGCTATTTGCAATAAATTTCACTGTCTTGCAGCGACTTTCAAAGTCTTGCAGATATTTGCGCCGGCTTTCACGGATTTGCACATCGGGTGAAAAACCGAGGATGGATACGCTCTTTGGCGGCTGGCGGTGGGGTGTTGAAGGCGCGTCCAGGCTGAAAATCCCGGTGGTTTAGCCGTCCAAATATGTTCTACACCATACGCACCTTACAGGTTCGACGTACGGCCCGTAGAATCAAGGAAACCGTGTATTACAAAAGTCGCCGATGTAAGACAAGCAGGAATAACTGCCTGATTGTGCAGCCGATTTCCCAGGAATTTGTATTACAAGCCTGTCG
>NZ_WHJF01000450.1:0-346 GCF_011682185.1 Massilia genomosp. 1 | reverse complement strand
AACAGGCAAGGCTGAAGAACCTGAATCTGCAGGGTATGTTCACCAACGATATCATCGGCAGCTCGCGCGCCGATGACGGCCGCGTGGACGACAAGCAGGTGCGCCTGTTCGCCGAATCGATTCCGGCGACGAAGGAGAACAGCGAAACCAGCCGCGCCTTGCTGGCGACCGGCGGCGAGAACGATTCGACCTCGCGCCAGCTGGCGCGCCATGTGAAGGAAGCGGGGGAGCGCTACGTGCCTGGCTTTACGGTGAATGTGATCCAGCGGCGCGACCGTTATCTGCGTGGCGGCGACCATATGCCGTTCCTGGAGCGCGGTTATCCGGCGCTGCGCTTCACGGAGCC
>NZ_WHJF01000044.1:0-54499 GCF_011682185.1 Massilia genomosp. 1 | reverse complement strand
TGCTCGTCCTGGGTAAGCACAATCTCCGTCGCAATTCGCATTAGCTTTCTCCTGGTTGATGCACAAGAATAGCGCCTCATCCGCGATATTTCAATACGAAGCACTGAGAATGCAACACTACACTAGTTATCGACACGCTTCTTGCTGTGGCAAAATAGTGGTAAACACGGACGACAGCGGCGCGGGCGGCAAATCTGCTGCACGGCCCGGTTGCATGGCGCATAATCGACATCGTGCGTGACATTCCCCCTCTGGAGTTAATTTGATCTTTGGTTTTCTGAAATCGCCGCCGCTGTCGCCCCGCCTGCACCGCCTCAAGAGTTCGGTCCTGTTCAATTCCCTGACCCCGCTCGAGCTGAAAATTGTCGATGGCCTGATGCACGAGCGCCGCTACCTGCTCGACGAAATCGTGTTCGACCAGGGCGAGGAAGGCCAGGCCCTGTACCTGGTCACGTCGGGCAAGGTGGCCATCAGCCGCGCTCAGGGCGGCGCCTTCATGGTGGTGTCGGAACTGGGGCCGGGCAGCGTGTTTGGCGACATGGCGCTGCTGGACGACTCGCCGCGCACCGCGCAGGCGCGCGCGATGGAGAACTGCGAGCTGGCGGTATTTTTCCGCGCCGATTTCCTGGGCCTGATGGAGACCGACGCCATCATCGGCTATAAAATTTCGCTGACCCTGGCGCGCCTGGTCGGCCAGCGCCTGCGCGACTGGATGGGCGGCAGTCCGCAGGTGGAAGCCTTATGACCTCGCGCGAGCGCGCCGGACCGGTGGTCTGGTGCGGCATCATCGCCGTGACCTGCCTGCTCCTGATCCTGCTCGAGCACATGCTGTGGCTGGCCATTCCCTTCATCTTCGGCACGGTCCTGTACTACATCCTGCTCGCGCCCATGCAGCGCCTGATCCGCGCCGGCGTCGGCCAGGACCTGGCCGCGCTGACCGTCGGCGGCGGCTTCGTGGCGGCCATCTCGCTGCTGCTGGTGCTGGTGTTTTCGTACGTGGCCGTGCCGGAAGAATCGTGGCAGGCGCTGCTCGGGCATTACCTGGAAGGCGGCGTCACGTTCGTGCGCAACACGATGCAGCTGCTGGAGCAAAAATTCCCGGTGCTCGAACAGATGAAGCTCACGCGCCTGGTGAACAGGCGCTTCAAGTCGTTTACCGACAACTTCGCGCAGCAGCACCTGGCCGGCCTGCTGGTGGTGATCGCCGGCTGGCTGCCGTCGCTGCTGCTGGCGCCCTTCCTGACCTTCTTCTTCCTGCGCGACGGCGCCAGCTTCAAGCGCTTTCTGGCGCGCGCGGTGCCGAATGCGTTTTTCGAAAAGACCCTGTTCCTGCTGCACGAAGTCGACCAGACCGCGCGCCGCTACTTCCAGGGGCTGATCAAGCTGACCGTGATCGACACCATCATGCTGGCGCTCGGGCTGTGGCTGATCGGCGTGTCCTCGCCGCTGGCGCTGGCGCTCATTTCGGCGATCCTGGCGTGGGTGCCGTTCGTCGGCTCCGTGGCCGGCTGCATCCTGGTGGTGGTGGTGGCGGCGACCGACGCACCCTCCAATCCGGTGATCGGCTACGGCGCCATCGGGGTGTTCGTGGCGGTACGCCTGCTCGACGACTTCATCTTCATGCCGCTCACGCTCGGGCGCAGCCTGCAGATCCATCCGCTCATGACGGTGCTGATGATCTTCGTGGGCGGCTCGCTGGCCGGCGTGGCCGGCCTGATGCTGGTGCTGCCGCTGCTCGGCGTGGTGATGGTGGTGGGCGAGACGCTCGGCTGCCTGGTGACCAATGCGCGCCTGCGCGCGCGCCACCGCAATGCCATGGCGCTGCGGGTCAGGCAGGCGAGCGTCGGGCTGGCCAAGTAACTGGCTAAGTAGGCTGGGCAGCGACGGCCGGCATGCGCGACTGGGCGACCAGCAAGGCGTCGAATTCCTCGGCCGGCAGCGGGCGCGCGAACAGGTAGCCCTGGCCGTAGTCGCAGCCGGCCGCCAGCAGCAGGTCGCGCTGTTCGTGCGTCTCGACCCCTTCGGCGATCACGCGCAGGCCCAGCTTGTGGGCCATGACGATGATCGCTTCCGACAGCGCCATGTCGCTCGACTCGGGCGCCAGGTTGCGCGTGAAGGAGCGGTCGATTTTCAGGTAGTCGATGTCGAATTTTTTCAGGTACGACAGCGACGAGTAACCGGTGCCGAAATCGTCCAGCGCCACCTGGATGCCGGCGTCGCGCAGTTGCAGCAGCTTGTCGGTCACGCCGCTGCTGGCGTCGAGCAGCAAGCCTTCGGTAATCTCCACCACCACCGCCTGGCCCGACAAGCCCAGCTCGCGCAGGTGCGCCAGCCAGCCTTCGTAGCCCTTGCCTTCGCGCTGGAATTCAAGCGGCGACTGGTTCACGCTGACCTGGAACTCGGGATGGTGTACGCGCCGCCAGTGGCTGGCCCAGCGCGCCGATTCCTTGAATACCCACTCGCCGATATCGATAATCAGCCCGCTCGACTCGGCCAGCGGAATGAATTCCAGAGGGCTCACCAGCCCGCGCTGCGGATGCTCCCAGCGGATCAGCGCTTCGGCCTTGTGGATCTTGCCGCTGCGCAGATGCACGATCGGCTGGAAGTACACGCGGAACTGGCCGCCCTTGAGGGCGCTGCGCAAGTCGTTGGTCATGCGCATGCGGTTGATCGCCGCCACCTGCAGCGCCGGCGTGAAGTAGCTGAAGCGGTTGCGGCCCGCATTCTTGGCCGCGTACATGGCCTGGTCGGCGTGCTTGAGCAGGTCGTCGATGTCGCGCGCGTCGTCCGGATACAGGGTGATGCCGACGCTGGCCGATATATAGGCCTGCTCCTGGCCGAGCGCGAACGGCGCCTGCAGCACGTCGAGGATCTTTTGCGCGATCACGCCCACGCTGCCGGTTTCACCCAGTTGCGGCAGGATCACCGTGAATTCGTCGCCGCCCAGGCGCGCCACCGTGTCCGAGTCGCGCACGCAGGCGCTGATGCGGCGCGCGGCGTCGACCAGCAGCACGTCGCCCTGCTGGTGGCCGAGGGTGTCGTTGACTTCCTTGAACTGGTCGAGATCGATGAACAGGATCGCCACGCGCGTGCCCTCGCGCCGGCAGCGCAGGATGTCGTGCTCGAGGCGGTCGTGGAACATGCGCCGGTTGGGCAGGTGCGTGAGCGGGTCGAAATTGGCCTGCTGCCAGATCAGCGCTTCCGAGGTTTTTTTCTCGGTCACGTCTTCGATCATGCACAGGTGGTGCGCGGCGTCGTCGGGGGCGTCGATGGCGGCGATCGACATGTCGACCCAGACCACGCTGCCGTCGGGACGCAGCAGGCGGCGCGCGCTCTTGAAGCTGGCGATGGCGCCGGCGCCCAGCTGCGCCATGCGCGCCGCTTCGCTTGCCACGTCGTCGGGGTGGGTGATGTCGTCGCAACGCCCGCGCTTGAGCTCTTCCGACGAGCGCCCGGTGATCTTGGCAAAGCGCGGGTTGATGTCCTTGAACTGGCCGCTGGCCGAATCGATCAGGGCGATGCCCATCGGCGCTTCTTCGAACATGGTGCGAAACCGCAGTTCGCCCTGGCGGATGCTTTGCGCGGCGCGGCGCCGTTCGCGCGCCAGCAGCGACACGTGTACGATGGCGCCGCCGACGAGCAGCAGGCCGGCCGCCAGCAGCGAGCGGTACAGCCAGGTCAGGGAGTTGGCCGCCGGGTCGCTGCTGTACATGAAACCGTCGAAGGCGGCGCCGCGTGGAAGCATGCCCAGGTCGGCGTAAATATCGGCGATGTGGCGCCAGCGGTCCGGGTTCATGTAGCCGATTTCAACCAATACCGGCTGCACCAGCGGCTCCATCTGGCGCGCCTCGAACAGCAGGTGCTCGCGGTCGTGGCGACGGGTGTACCTGGACAGGATCAGGTCGGCGATTTCTTCCTGGTTGGCCATGGCATAGGCCCAGCCCTTCATGCTGGCCGCGCGAAAGGCGCGCACCCGTTCCGGGTGGGACGCGATCTGGCGCTCGTTGGTGAACAGGTTGTCGCCGTAAAAATCGATGCCGGCCTCGCGCGGGCTATGCACGTCGTAGTTGAAGCCGAGGCGGTCCAGGTAATCGGGCTCGTTGGTCATGTAGGCTGAATAGGCGTCCACCTTGCCCTTGACCAGGTCGTCCGGATTGAAGCTGTGCTCGACGCGCACCAGGCTTTTGAGGGGGACGCCTTCCCTGTTCAGGTAAGCGATCAGCTCGTCGGCCTGGGTCAGTTCGTCGACGAGCGAGCCAATCATGACGCGCTTGCCCTTGAGGTCGCGAATCTCGGGGGTCCCCTGGCTTTTCCGGACCAGCAGCACGTAGGGGGAATGCTGGAATACCACGCCCAGCACCACCAGCGGCTTGCCGGCCAGGCGCGCCAGCAACAGGCTGCTGCTGCCGACGCCGAACTCGGCCTTGCCGGCGCTGACATTGCGCTCCGGTTCGTTGCCATCGCTGCCTTCGGCGATGTGGACGTCGAGGCCGGCGTCGCGGTAATAGCCTTTTTCGAGCGCGGCGTAATAGCCGGCGAACTGGAACTGGTGGGTGTGCTTGAGCTGGAGCGTGACCTTGTCGCGCGCATGGGCGGGCGCGACGATGCACATGGCGAACGCCGAGGCGAACGCCGAGGCGAGCACCAAGGCGAACGCCGGGGCGGACGCCAAGGCGGACGCCAAGGCGGACGCCAAGGCGGACGCCAAGGCGGACGCCGTCGGCGCGCGGCGGGCCAGGAAGAGTCGGATCATCAGTCGGTCACACCGCTAGGTATGCACTAAAGCAACGTATGGATACGATTGTACTGACCTTCCCGGCCAGGACGGCGGAAAATGCGGAATGTGTGCGTGGAACAACAATCGGTGTTGCAAAAGCGGCTGACCTGGACGCCGCCGTCCGCGCGCAGCCGGCGATTCCAGACACTTCTTGGCGGCTTCGGAAACACCGGGGTCAGACCCCCAAGGGAAAAACCGGGGTCCGACCCCTTGCCTATTTGCGGCGCGCCCCTGCCTTTGCCGCCGGCGCCGCCTTCGGCTTGCTCTTGATGGTGGCCAGGATCGACGGCCGCACTTTTGACTCCGGCGCAATGAAGGGCGACGGCGCCAGCGCGCGTTCGGTCTTGCGCTTGGGCGCGGCCGCAAACTTGTCGAGCGTACCGGCGCCCGAGGTCTGCCGCTTGCGCTCGCCCGCTGCCAGGCCGCCGTCTTCCGACGCCTGCCAGCTCGGCACCAGGTGCTTGTCGCCATTGCCGATCAGGTCGCCCCGGCCCATCTTGACCAGGGTTTCGCGCAGGATCGGCCAGTTGGCCGGATCCTGGTAACGCAGGAAGGCCTTGTGCGAGCGGCGTACCTTGCCGCTCTTGGCCGTTTCCACGATTTCGGAGTCGGCCGTCACTTTTTTCAGCGGATTCTTGCGCGAGTGGTACATGGTGGTGGCCATCGCCATCGGCGTCGGCATGAAGGTCTGCACCTGGTCGAGCTTGAAGTTGTTTTTCTTCAGCCACAACGCCAGGTTGAGCATGTCTTCATCCGTCGTGCCCGGATGCGCCGCGATGAAGTAAGGAATCAGGTACTGCTTCTTGCCAGCTTCCAGCGAGAAACGGTCGAACATTTCCTTGAATTCGTCGTAGGCGCCGATGCCCGGCTTCATCATCTTCGACAAGGTGCCTTCTTCGGTGTGCTCAGGCGCGATCTTGAGCAAGCCGCCCACATGGTGGGTCACCAGTTCCTTGACGTATTCCGGCGAGCGCACCGCCAGGTCGTAGCGCAGGCCCGAACTGATCAGTACCTTCTTGATGCCCGGAATGGCGCGCGCCTTGCGGTACAGCGAAATCAGCTTGCTGTGGTCGGTGCCGAGGTTGACGCAGATGGTCGGGTACACGCACGACAGGCGGCGGCACGATTCCTCGATGCTTTTGTCCTTGCAGGCCAGCCGGTACATATTGGCGGTCGGGCCGCCCATGTCCGAGATGGTGCCGGTGAAACCCTTGGTCTTGTCGCGGATGTGCTCGATTTCGCGCAGGATCGACGGCTCGGAGCGGCTCTGGATGATGCGCCCTTCATGCTCAGTGATCGAGCAAAAGGTGCAGCCGCCGAAGCAGCCGCGCATGATGTTGACCGAAAAGCGGATCATGTCCCAGGCCGGAATCTTGGCCTTGCCGTAGCTCGGGTGCGGGGCGCGCGCGTAGTTCATGTCGTACACGCCATCCATCTCGTCCATGGCCAGCGGCAGCGGCGGCGGGTTGAGCCAGACATCGCGTTCGCCGTGCGCCTGCACCATCGCGCGCGCATTGCCGGGGTTCGATTCGAGGTGGAACACGCGCGAAGTGTGCGCGTACATCACCGGGTCGATGCTCACTGTGTCGTAGGACGGCAGGCGGACCACGGTCTTGTCGTGCTTTTCCTTGGCCATGGCCAGGCGTTCTTCGCGCGACATGATGCGGATCGGCCTGATCACTTCCTTCGGCTGGGCGTTGTCGGTGGCGCAGGCGGACTTGTCTTCCTGGGCCATCGCGTACGGATCGTGGTGGGCGTCGATCTTGCCGGGCACATCGACCCGGGTCGAGTTATGCACGCCCCAGTCGTCGCCCGGCAGCCAGCCGGACGGCACCATGAAGGCGGTGCCGCGCAGGTTGCGGATATCCTTGATGTTCTCGCCGGCGGCCAGGCGGTGGGTCAGGTCGACCAGGGCGCGTTCGGCGTTACCGAACAGCAGCATATCGGCCTTGGAATCGGGCAGCACCGAGCGCCGCACCTTGTCGGACCAGTAATCGTAGTGGGCGATGCGGCGCAGCGACGCTTCGATACTGCCGATGATGACCGGCACGTCGGGAAACGCTTCGCGCGCGCGCTGGGCGTACACGGTGACGGTGCGGTCCGGGCGCTTGTTCGGCTCGCCGTTGGGCGTGTAGGCGTCGTCGGAGCGGATCTTGCGGTCGGCCGTGTAGCGGTTGACCATCGAATCCATGTTGCCGGCCGTGACGCCGAAGTACAGATTGGGTTTGCCGAGTACGCGGAAGGCGTCGGCCGAGAGCCAGTCCGGCTGGGCGATGATGCCGACGCGAAAGCCCTGCGCCTCCAGCAGGCGGCCGACCAGGGCCATGCCGAAACTCGGATGGTCGATATAGGCGTCGCCGGTCACGAGGATGACGTCGCACGAATCCCAGCCCAGGGCGGCCATTTCGGCGCGGGACATGGGAAGGAAAGGCGCAGCGGGAGCGCGGCTAGACCGTTTCGGGACGGTCGCAAACAGGTTGGTTGGGGAGCTCATTGGGCGGTATTGTACCGGAAAACATCGCGGAGCAAGGTGCGCCGCGTTATTTTCCAAGCCGATTGCAACGAAAAAACGTCTTATGTTTCAATAACTTGTGACGTTTCTGCTACATAAACAGGCAGCTGGCGGGGCGCGCGGGAACTGCCTGGCGCCCCGCTGTTCAAATACCCATGTTCGACAGCATGCGGCCCAGCTCGCGCAGGGCGGGCTCCAGGCGCGGGTGTTCGGCGGCGAATTTGGCCGTGATTTCCTGGGTCCGCTCGGCCAGGCCGTAGGTGGTGGTCTCGGGCGGTTCGGCCAGCAGGTGGGCGGCCGGGTCGGCCAGCTCGGCCTGCTCTGCCGCCATGGCCTGCTCGGCCAGCGCTTCGTCGCTCAGGGCGGCCTGGGCGGCGGCGGCGCGCTTGTCGAGCAGGGCCTGGATGTCGCCGTCGAGCTGCATCAGCAAGCCTTGCAGTTCTTCATCGACCTGTTCCGTCTGCGCCAGGTTGGCATGCAGGGTTTTCAGGTGCGACTTCAGGTTCGCTGTGTCGTCGTTCAACATGTCATCCTCATTCATCGGTAAATTGTGTTTCCAGAAACAGTTCTTCGACCCTGGTGCGCGCCCACGGGGTCTTGCGCAGGAATTTGAGGCTCGACTTGATGCTCGGATCGCTGATGAAGCAATTAATATCGATCCGCTTGCCGAGCTCGTCCCAGCCGTAATGCGCGACCAACCTGGTCAACAGCGATTCTAAGGTAATACCGTGTAAGTCGTGAACACTCATTGCTGCGGTCGATCCTATGGCGGGTGAAGGGAAAGCTGATACCGTCCTTATACACCCAAATCGCGGCGCGATCCATGGCGCAGCACCAGGGCGGGCCGCCTACTCGCGGAAAATCCGCACCTCGGTCCAGCACGTCTTGGCGTGTTCGACCATGTGGACGGTGCCGCGCGCGCAGCCGGGCTTGCCGTAATCGGCGTGGAAGGCCAGTACCAGGTCGATGCCGGTGGCCAGCATGCGCTGGTTCAATCCGCGCCAGGCTTGGCCGGGAAAGGCCCGGTGATCGGCACGGTTCTTTTTCATGCGTTTCACCTCCAGCCCCAGTTCGGCGGCCACCGTGACCGCGCAGGCGTCGGCGCCCGGCGTGTCGCCGGTCACGACCGTGCTGCCCGGCGGCAGCGCCGACAAGGCGCGCCGGATCGGTTCGGGATTGTCCCAGGTGGTCGAGCCCGTGACCAGGACGCAGCGCGGCATATTCTCACGCATCGGCCAGCGCCACCTACATCACCACCGAAAAATTGAACTTGCCGTTGACCGCCGCCGCTTCCTGCGCGTAGGCGATGCTCTCTTCGAGTTCTTGCACGATGTCGTCGTGCGCATTGTCTTCGTCGCCAAAGGCGATGTGCTTGTCCCGTATTACCGCCAGCAATTGTTCGAGGACGTCGACGGCCACGCCGGCGTCGGTCCACACGCCGTCGGCAGCCATCAGCTCGTCGGTCGATTCGATGCCGTCGGGAAGTTCGTCCTCGTCACCGATGTTGAACGCCAGGTCGGTGGAGTCGCACCAGTCGGACAGCGGCGCCAGGCCGGCGTCGCGGCAGATTTCATCGAGTTGGTCGATGTGTTCATGCAAGGCGTATTTGTCGGACTCGTCGGAACTGACGACGCCATCGACCAGGTAATTGGCCCACAACACTGTGCTCATAAGGCTCCTTGGGAAATCGGCTGTGAATCGGAATCCTATTAAACCATGAATCACGAGCGGCCAGACCAGCGCGCCAGCAAGGCCGCCACGCCCCACCAGAGCGCGCCCCACAGCATCAGCACGCAGGCCCAGCCCAGCGGGGACGGCGCGGCCCAGCCGCCGGACGCGGCGTTGCCGAACACCGGCAGGGAAACGGCATCGAGCGCAAACAAGGGACCGTAGATGGTGGCCGCGATGGCAGGCCCGAGGGCGGGGCTAGCGGCCCCGATCCAGCACGCCAGCGCGTGGCCGGCGCCCAGGCCGATGAACAGGACAGTGCGCAGCGTCATTCTAGCCAGGGGGATGGGTATCGTCGCGCGGCGGCAGGACCGCAGCGCGCGCCCGCGCTTCGCTGGCCAGCACCAGCCGCTCGAGCAGGACCAGATTTTTTTCGAAGTAGGCTATCTGCGCTTCCATGAGCACCAAGGCCTTGCTGCTGCTCGATTCCTTGCCGACCAACTTTTTCAGCCCGTACATCAACACGCCAGCCATCCCCAGCAAGGGAATCCAGAGGACCAGCACTTCCCGCATCAAGGGATTGACCCCTGATTCGTCCACGCCAGGCTTGATCGCCTCGGCGGAGACAATGCGCACCTCCTGCGAAGCGTAAGGCGCCATCTGATCGTAGATGTTTTCGCGGATGCGCCATCCCACCTCGCCGGCAGGCGGTGCAATCACATTTTCGACACAACGCGTAAAGGTGTCGACCAGCACATGCTTGTCATTGAAGAAACGCAACTCCAGCATCACATTCCTGACCCTGTGGGCGGACGCGTTTTTCAGTATGCCGAACACGAGCAGCTTGCGCCCGTCGTCGGACGGACTGAACGCGACGTTCTGCAGCGATACCTGTGTCAGCGGCACCGGTACCGCGCCGTCACGGCCGCAGGCCCATGCCGCCCCGGAACAGACCAGCAGGCAGACGGCGCGCGCGATAAACGTTTTCATTGGTGCTTTCGGACGAGATGGGTCAAGGCGTGGGCGATGCCGCCCGGATGGCCGCGCAGCCGAGCGGCGTGAAGCGCGCACCGGCCAGCATCGCGCCGGCCTGGAACCAGCCCCACGCGGCCAGCGCCAAAGGGAGCAGCGCCAGCAGCAGGCAGGCGGCGCCAATCAAGGTGGCGCGCCGGCCGCGCCGGATGCGCATGGGCCGCCACACCTTCACGCCGGCAGCGGGAAATTGTCCGCTGCGCAGGCTCTTGTAGCCGGGTACGCCCAGGATCGCGCCGAGCACCAGCGCCAGCTGCAGCGGCATGCCGACCAACACGCCATAAAAAACCAGCTTGACGCCATTCACGCCGCCGATCTCGCGGCACGCGGCCGACGCCGCGAACGCCGCCAGCCAGGGGAACAAGCACCGCTTCATCGCCACCAGCAGGGCGAGCCCGGCGGGCAGGATCAGCAACGCCAGGCGCAGCCGCTCGGCGCGCGTGTATTGCTCGGCAAACTCATTGGTATGCTGCACGATGTCCCTTCCGTCGCGGCCCGGCTTACTTCTTCTTGCGCGCGCCGCGCGGCGCCGGCGTGGCGCATTGCTGGGCGGCGTCATGCGCGTCGAGCACGAACAGTTTGGCGTCGTCATCCTTGGCGATCGACGGCTCCAGCTGGGCGGCGATGCGCCGCACTTCGGCGTCGAGCGCGCCGCTGCCGGCGCAAGCGGCGATCTTGCGCTTGAGCGTGGCCGCCAGCAGGGCCGAGCGGCCGTGCTTGACCGTATTGGGCATGCTCACGCGCCGGATCGCCAACACTTCCTCGAAGCGCAGCAAGGCCGCCTGCGACTGGCCCTGGTGCTGCTGCATATTGCCGATGTCGTTGAGGATGGCCACCGTTTCTTCGGACTGCGGGCCGAAGGTTTGCAGCGCCTGCGGCAGCATCGCCTCGAGCAGTTCCTGGGCGCGCTTGTGGTTGCGCTCGGCGCTGTAGCTCATCGCATGCGCGGCGCGCACTTCCAGCGTCACCGGATCGGCCATGCCGAGCGTGGCGCCGTACACCGCGATGGCGCGCTCGTACCACGCGCGCCCGGCCGCGTTGTCGTTGACGCGCATGTAACTGCCGCCGAGGTTTACGTAACTCATGCCGGTCTGGTAACTGTTCTCGCCGTAGGCTTTGCGCCGCAACTCCATGCCCTCGGTCAGCAGGCGGCGCTCGGCGCTCATGTCGCCGCCGATGCCCATCAGGCGCCCGAGGGCGTCGGTGGCGTCGGCCTCGATCTGGGCATTCGCGTTTTTGCGCGCCAGCACCAGCACCGCAGCGAGCTCCTCGGCGATTTTGGCCGACTCTTCCTTGCTCTGCAGGCCTTGTTCGGCGCTCTCGAGCATGGCTTGCGCGGCCTGGTTCGATTCCTTGCCGAAGCCGGCGCGGCAGGCTTGCACGGCGGCGGCCAGGCCGGTGCGGGCGGCGGCGGCCTCGCCACGGTCGCCGGCGCGCTGGGCGTCGAGCGCATAGGCGTGGCACAGCACGCCGGAGGCGTCGTGGGTGCGGATCTTTTCGGCGCGGGCGCCGGCGATGGCGTCTTTCAGGGCGCTGGCCGAGGCCGGGGCCTTGCCTTCGTTGTCCAGCGCCAGCGCGCTGCAATACTGGCGCTGCGGCGCGAATGCGAGCGCTTCGGCATCGGCGCAGCAGTCGGCGCCGCTGCAGCGCGGGCCGGACTCGCCCGGCTCTTCGGTCAGCTGGACTTCGCGCGGCCCGACCGGTTCGGTGGTACAGGCCGCCAGGCCAAGGGCACACAACAGGACGGAAACGAGCGGGAGAAGGCGAGGTGTGAGCATAGGAGGCAACGTTCGAAATGAGGGACGTGCCATATTATAGAGCATTGTTCCTATGCTAATTTTACATCGCCGGCGCTTGCTTCAGATGGCCGATCAGGCGCTCGACGTGGCGCACCTCGCCGATGCCCATGAAACCGTGGCGGTGCAGCTGCGTCTCGATCGGGGTGGTATCGTCGAAGCCGGCTTCGAGCAGCAGGTCGCCGCTGTCGTGCGCGCCGTCGGCACAGACGGCATGCAGCAGGCCGGCCGGTGCATAGGTGCGCACGACCAGCGGGCCATTCATGGCGATGGTCAGGGCGCGCGCGGTCGTGATGGCATGCAGCACGCCGAGCGCATCCTGGCGCATGCGAAGTGGCTGCACCAGGTGGTGGATGCCGATCCACAGCAATAGCGAGGGCACGCCCACCACCAGCAGCAGGTCCCATCCCCGCACGTCCGAATTCCATACGGCCGGGGCGCCCCCGACGCTGATGAACAGCGTAAACAAGGTCCATGGAATATAGAAAAACCACTTGCGGTATCCCTTTTTCAGATAGCTGGCCGGGATCGGCTGCGCCGCCCACACCAGGCGCTCGTCCGGCCCCAGTTCGGCCCGCAGCGCCTGGCCTAGTTCGGCGGGCAAGGTGGGGATGGCGGGCGCCAGGAGCGCCCGCTGGAAGCTGGAATGCGGGGTGCCTGGGGCCAGCGGCAGGGTGGCCGCCAGCGCCGCGACCAGCCCGTGCGCGCGCCGCACATCGGCCACCGCAAGCAAGCCGTGGCGCTCGGTGGTGTAGCCGCCATCGCCGTCGGAGACGTGGCCGGTCTCCAGGATCAGGTCGCCCCAGCCGCCCTCGTGCTCGGTGCGTTCGAGTTGCTGCAGTTGCGCCGGGGCGTACGACCTGACGCTGTCGGGTTGGTCGCCGCCGCCGAGCAGGAGCACCCGCGCGCTGGTGATGGCGTACACCGTCGAGCCCGGCAAGGCCGGGTAAGCATAGGCGAGTGTCATGTAGTGCGCCGCGATCGGCTGACCGACCCACACCAGGCGCTCGCCCGGCGTCAAGGCCGCCCGCAGGCGGTTTTGCAGAAGTGTCGAAAGGTCCGCGATGTCGGTCACACTGGCTCCATGGAGGAAATCGGCGCTCCCATTATCGCGCACGGCAAATCCGCGGACGAAAAAAATGCCGCTCGCGCTGAACGGCATTCTTGGCGTCGGTGCAGCTTACTTGGCGTTCAGGCCACGGCGTTCCAGCAGCGGTTCGATTTTCGCATCGCGGCCGCGGAAGTTGCGGTACATCTGCATGGCGTCGAGCGTGCCGCCTTTGGACAGCAGCGTCTTGCGGAAATGGTCGCCGTTCTTGCGCGACAGGCCGCCGTGTTCATTGAACCATTCGACAGTATCGGCATCGAGCTTTTCACTCCACAGGTAACCGTAGTAACCGGCCGAATAACCGCCCGAGAACACGTGCGAGAAGTAGGTGGTGCGATAGCGCGGCGGCACCGGTGCAAAGTCGACGCCGGCGTCTTTCAGCGCGGCCGCCTCAAAAGCGACCACGTCGGTCGGGATCTGCGCCGCGCTCAACTGGTGCCAGCGCTGGTCCAGGATCGACGAGGCCAGGTACTCGGTGGTGCGGTAGCCTTCGTTGAACTGTTTCGAGGCGATCACCTTGTCGAGCAATTCCTTCGGCATCGCTTCGCCGGTCTTGTAGTGCTTGGCGTAGTTGCCCAGCACTTCAGGCCAGACCGCCCACATTTCGTTGACCTGCGACGGGAACTCGACGAAGTCGCGCGGCACGCCGGTGCCGGCGAAGCGCGGGTATTTCACGTCCGAGAACATGCCGTGCAGGGCGTGGCCGAATTCGTGGAACAGGGTGCGCAGTTCGTCGTAGGTGAGCAGGGTCGGCTCGCCGGCGGCCGGTTTCGGAATGTTCAGGTGGTTGCCGATGACCGGGCGCGTACTCATCAGCTGCGACTGGGGCACGTAGGCGTTGGCCCAGGCGCCGCCGCGCTTGTTGCCGCGCGCGTAGAAGTCAGCCACGAAGATCGCCAGCGGCTTGCCGTTGGCGTCGATCACGTCGAACACCCGCATGTCGGGGTCGTACACGGGCAAGTCCTTGCGTTCCTTGAAGGTCAGGCCATACACCTTGCCGGCGGCGTAGAACACGCCGTTGGTGAGCACGTTGTTCAGTTCAAAGTAGGGGCGCAGCTGGCTCTGGTCGAAATTGAAGCGCTCGGCGCGCACCTTGTCGCTGTAGAAGGCCCAGTCGTGGGCGGCCAGCTGGAAGCCGCCTTTTTCCGCATCGATGACGTTCTGGATGTCGGCCGCTTCCTTGCGCGCGTTGGCCACGGCCGGCTTGGCCAGCTCGCCCAGCAGCTTGTTGACGGCGCCGGTATCCTTGGCGGTCTGGTCTTCGAGCATGTAGGCGGCGTGGTTGGGGTAGCCGAGCAGTTCGGCGCGTTGCGCACGCAGCGTCGCGATCTTGAGCACGACGCCGGTGTTGTCGAACTCGCCGCCACGGCTGCCGCGCGCCAGCGAGGCCGCCAGCAGGCGTTCGCGCACGCTGCGATTGGTCAGCACCGACAGCGGCGCCTGGCCGGTGGTGTTGGTGACGGGAATGGCGAACTTGCCTTCCAGGCCGCGTTTCTTGGCGACGTCGGCGGCGACCGCGATGGCGGCGTCGGACATGCCGGCCAGTTCGGCGCGGGTATCGACCACCAGCGCGGCGGCGTTCGCTTCGCTCAGCACGTTCTGGCTGAAGGTGGTTTGCAGGCTGGCCAGTTCGGCGTTGTAGCCTTTGAGCTTGTCCTTGTCGGCGGCGTTGAGCTTGGCGCCGGCGCGCACGAAGTCCTTGCGGTAGCGTTCCAGGAGGAAGGCCGATTCGGTATCGAGGCCCAGCCTGGCGCGTTTGGCGTACAGGGTGTCGATGCGGTCGAACAGTTTCTGGTTCAGCAGCATGGCGTCGCGGTGGGCGGCCAGCTTGGGCGCCAGTTCGCGCTCCAGGCCCTTGATGGTGTCGTTGGTGTTGCCGCCGGCGAAGATGCCGAAGGCGCCGCCGGTGCGCGCGAGCAGCGTGCCCGAGCGTTCCATGGCGACGATGGTATTCTCGAACGTGGCCGCTTTGCGGTTGTTGGCGATGGCGTCGATTTCAGCGGCGTGCTGGCGCATGCCTTCGGCAAAGGCCGGGGCGAAGTGCTCGTTCTTGATCTTGTCGAAGGCCGGGTAGTTGAACGGCAAGGTACTGGTTTTGGCGAACGGATTGGCGGCGTCGAGCGCGGCGGCGGCCGGCGCGGCGGAAGCTGGCGCAGGGGCGGCGAAGGCGAAATTGGCGACGGCCAGGCTGGCCGCGATGATCATGAGTTGGGGGCGGGTCATTGTGTTCTGCAGATAAGAGGGAGAGTCCGTCGTTCCCGCGCAGGCGGGAACCCAAGTTCGTGCCGAAGCCGTTAGCTGCTCAACGAACTTGGATTCCCGCCTGCGCGGGAACGACGTGGTGTAGGTCAGTTACCAGTCAACCCACGACGGTTCAGCAGCGCTTCGATTTTCGGCTCGCGGCCGCGGAAGTTGCGGAACAGGTCGAGCGCATCGGCCGTGCCGCCGCGTGACAGCAAGGTCTTGCGGAAATGGTCGCCGTTCTTGCGCAGCAATCCGCCATTTTCCTTGAACCATTCCACCGTGTCGGCGTCCAGCTTCTCGCTCCACAGGTAAGCGTAGTAACCAGCCGAGTAGCCGCCCGAGAAACTATGCGAGAAGTACGTCGTGCGGTAGCGCGGCGGCACCGGCGCGAAATCGACGCCGGCTTCCTTCAGCGCGGCCGCTTCGAAACCGAGCACGTCGGTCGGCACTTGCGCCGCGCTCAACTGGTGCCAGCGCTGGTCCACCAGCGACGCCGCCAGGTACTCGGTGGTCAGGAAACCCTGATTGAATTTTTTCGAGGCAATGACCTTGTCCAGCAATTCCTTCGGCATCGCGTCGCCAGTCTTGTAGTGCTTGGCGTAGTTGGCCAGCACTTCCGGCGCGATCATCCACATTTCATTGACCTGCGATGGATACTCGACGAAGTCGCGCGGAACATTGGTGCCCGAGAAACGCGGATACTTCACGTTCGAGAACATGCCGTGCAGCGCGTGACCGAATTCGTGGAAGGCGGTCTTGACTTCATCGACCGTCAGCAAGGTCGGCTCGCCCGCCGGCGGCTTGGGAATGTTGAGGTGGTTGGCAACGACCGAGTGCGTACCCATCAGGCCCGACTGCGACACGTATTCGTTCATCCATGCGCCGCCTTGCTTGTTGCTGCGCGCATACATGTCGGCCAGGAAGATGGCCAGTTGCTTGCCGTTGGCGTCGAACACGTCGAACACGCGCACGTCCGGGTTGTACACCGGCAGGTCCTTGCGTTCCTTGAACGTGAGGCCGTACAGCTTGCCGGCGGCGTAGAACACGCCGTTGACCAGCACGCTGTCGAGCTCGAAGTACGGCTTGAGCTGGCTTTCGTCGAAATTGAAGCGCTGGGCGCGCACCTTGTCGGTGTAGAAGGCCCAGTCGGCCGCGCCGACCTTGAAACCACCTTTTTCAGCGTCGATGACCTTCTGGATATCGTCCGCTTCCTTGCGCGCATTGGTCACGGCCGGCTTGGCCAGTTCCGACAGCAGCTTGTTGACGGCGCCCGTATCCTTGGCGGTCTGGTCTTCCAGCGAGTAGGCCGCGAAGTTCGGGTAGCCGAGCAGGGCCGCGCGTTCGGCGCGCAGCTTGGCCAGCTTGATGACAACGCCACGGTTGTCGAACTCGCCGCCATGGCTGCCGCGCTGAAGCGAGGCGCTCATCAGGCGCTCGCGCACGGCGCGGTTGCTCAGCACCGCCAGCGGCGGCTGGCCGCTGGTGTTGACCAGGGCGATGGCGAACTTGCCGTCCTGGCCGCGCGTCTTGGCGGCGGCGGCGGCGGCGTCGATGGCCGCCTCGCTCATGCCGGCCAGTTCGGCACGGGTGTCGACGATCAGCGCCGAGGCGTTGGTTTCCTTGAGCACGTTCTGGGTGAACGTGGTCTGCATGGTGGCGATTTCGCTGTTGAAGGCTTTCAGCTTTTCCTTGTCTTCGGCCGACAAGTTGGCGCCGGCGCGCACGAAATCCTTGTGGTAGCGCTCGAGCAGGTAGGTGGATTCGGCATCCAGGCCGAGCTTGGCGCGCTTGTCGAACAGGGTCTTCACGCGCTGGTACAGCTTGGCGTTGAGGAACACGGCGTCGTTGTGCGCGGCCAGCTTGGGCGACATTTCGCGGTCGATGGAATCGAGCGTATCGTTGGTGTTGGCGCCCTGCAGGGACGAAAAGGTGGTCGCCACGCGCGTGAGCAGCTGGCCCGAGCGTTCCAGCGCCACCACGGTGTTATCGAACGTCGGCGCCTTGCGGTTGTTGGCGATGGCGTCGACTTCGCGCAGGTGGTCGCTCATGCCGGCCGCATAGGCGGGCAGGAAATGCTCGTCCTTGATCTTGTCGAAGGCCGGGTAGTGGAACGGCAAGGTGCTCAGTTTGGCGAAGGGATTGGTCGCGGCCAGCGAGGTCGCGGGTGCGACTGGTGCGGCAACGGCGGCGACATTGACCAGCGCCAGGCTGGCGGCAACGATAAGCATGTTTGGACGGTTCATGGCATCTTTCACGGGCGCTAAGTAAAGCTGCCGACGGATAGCCGGCAGCGCATCAGCGCACGATCATAGCAGCATGGTCACACGCCTGTCATCCGCAATGAGATATGCATGTCCCGGCAACGATATCCGTATTGACGGACGCATGGACAGGGAAAATCAGTAGTGCGGCGGGCGGTCGTTGACCATGTTCGGTCCCGACTGGGCATTGTTGCGGATGTGTTCGGCCAGCTTGTTGACCATCGCTTCGAGCTGGTCGATGCGACGGCCTTGCTGGTACACCATCTGGTTCAGGGATTCGACCAGGTCTTCCTGGTGCGCGAGCTTGATCTCGATATCGACAAAACGGTCTTCCTGGCTCACGGCGGCGTCCTTGGGGGCAAAGCCGCCATTATGCCAGTCGCTCACATCGGCGCATCGCCCCATTCGGCCGCGGCCAGGCCGACCAGTTGCAGCGGCGCCGCCATGTCATGGTCCGGGGGCGGCGCGCCGGACACGCCGTTCAGTTCGCCGGCCATCACCGCCAGCATCTGCTTGATGACTGCCTGGAACGGCCCGAGGTCGCTGTCGGCGCTCACGGTAGCGAGCATGGCGCGCACCATCGACGCGGCCAGCTTGCCCGCGTAGCCGGCGATTTCGGTGGGCCGGTCGAGCGCCAGGGTGAAGTCGGACGCCACCGCCAGGGTGTTGTCGATGTGTTTGGCGTCGAGCAAACCCTGCGGGCTGGTGTTTTCCAGCGCCCCGGCCATGATCGACAGGGCGGCATTGGCTTGCGAGAGCGCGCCGCTGTCGATCGCACCGCTCCAGAACGCCAGGCCCTCGGCGTCGGCGCTGCGCCCGAGCACGTTCTTGTACACGGCGCTGACAAAGGCGCCCACGCCGTCCGGGTACAGCGCGTCCGATTCGACGCTCTTGCCGAAACTGTCGATCAGCTGGCGCAGGGCCGGATTGCTGCCGTAGGCGCTGTTGATGCCGACGATATCGTGCGGCGCGTCGAGTTTGGCCAGCTGTTCCTGGAAGCTGCGCATGCCGCCGGCGTCGGCGGCGCGGCCGAAATAGGCCACGTACAGCGCTTGCACCACCTCGTCGTATTCGACGTTGACGGTGGTGTCGGAAAACTTGAACAGCTCGAAGTTGACCAACTGCGGCATGGCGCTGGCCGCGCCGTTCTTGGGCAGCACCGCATAGCCGCCGCCGGCGCTGCTGGTGATGTTGTAATCGGCGCGCGCGCCGGCAAAGCCGAACAGGTCGACACCGGCGCCGCCGTTAACATGAGCTTGCATGGAAAGTCCCTTCGATCCGAACACGACGGCGCCACCACCACGGCCGGCGCCTGCCCTCACTATACCAGCGTCGGCTCCCACGACGGGTAGCCGGCGCCAATCAATTCCGCATGGCTGACAGGCAGGTCATGCTCGACGCTGGCGGGCGCCCGGGCCGGCCCCGTCATCCCGTTGAGGGTGGCGACGATGGTGGCCTGGTAATCGATCAGGTCGGTGGCGGCGGTCACGCCACCGAGCATGCCGCGCACCTTGGCGGCGGCGGCCGCGCCGCCATAGCCTTGCACTTCCTGCGGCGTATCGATGAGCAGGGTGAAGCCGGAGGCGACGGTCAGCTTGTTGTTGACCAGCTTGGCGTCGAGCACGCCCTGGGCGGTCTTGTTATCGAAGGCCCCGGCCATGATCGAGAGCGACGCGTTGGCGCGCGACAAGCCGCCGCTGTCGATCGCCTTGCTCCAGAAGGCCAGGCCGGCGGCGTCCGCCGCACGTCCGAACACGTTCTGGTAGAGCGCCTGGATGAAGGTGGCGGTATTGCCCGGATACAGGGCGGCCGACTCGGCGCTGCTGGCGAAGCTGTCGATCAGCTTATGCAGGCCGGCATCCTTGCTGTAGGCGCTGGCCAGGTCGCGCAGGTTGTCGGGCGCGTTCAGGGCGCCCAGTTGCTGCTGGAAGCTCTGCATGCCGCTGTAATCGGCCGCGCGGCCGAAATAGCCGACGTACAAGGCTTGCACCACCGCCTCGTAGGCGAAGTTGACGGTACGGTCGGCAAACACCACTTGTTCGACGTTGACCAGCACGTCCTGGCCATCGTTGCCGAACTGGTCGATGACCACATAGCCGGCCTCGATCTTGGTGATATCGTATTCGGCGCGCAGCCCCTTGTAGCTGGCTTCGTCGACCCCGCCGTAGCCGTTGATGACGTCGTTGCCGCCGGCTCCTTCCAGCCGTTCATTGCCGGCGCTGCCGCTGATGGCGTCGTCGCCGTCGGTGCCGGTAAGGTAATCCATCGCGCCGTGGGCGCCATACTTGCCGCCCAGGCCGTCGCCGCCGTAGATCCAGTTCAGCGCGGCCAGGTCGTACTGCCCGTAGGTGCTGTGAAAAGTCGGGCGGATCGCATCGTAGGACATCAGCGTATTGTCGGTATGGTCACCGTCGTAAGGCAGCTTGATGTCGCCTTCGAAGGGATGCTTCAGGCCGAGCATGTGCCCTAGTTCGTGCAGCAAGGTTTCGTAGCCGGCGCCGCCCGGGGTCAGGTCGGCATTTTGGGCGCGAAATTCCACGTTGTCGATGTAGACATACGCCTCGGCGCTGTAATCGAGCACGTAATTGAGGTACTTGCTGGTCGGGGGCGTATAACTGGTGTGCCAGCTCGACAGGCCAGTGACATCGGCGCCGGGAATATTGATCGACGCCAGGTGAATGTCGGCCCCGGTGCCGAACCCGGTTTCGACAAAGCGGATGCCGGTCACTTGCTGCAGGTAGGTAAAGGCGGTGCGCGCGGCCGCTTGCTGCGCTGCGGAAAACGCGGTTTGCCCGCGTTGTCCGTCTTCATTGCCAGTGGTGACGGAAAAGGTGTAGCGCAAATCGGTCGGCGGGCTGATGCCGACAAAATTCCAGTCGGGGCCTTCGCTGATCAAGGCGTCGATATGGTTGGCGCCGGACAGGCGCAGGTTCTTGATGTCGGAAACGAGGGTAAAGGGCATGAATACGCAATTCGTGAAGACGAGCCGGGAACGCGCAGCGCCGCGCGCGGGCGCGGAACGGAAGACTGGCGAGGGCATGGGCCGGAAACCTTACCGGCAGATACCACAAGTATCTCAAAGGAAAGTATTGACGTCAAACACTTGCTTACAAAATAGGCAGCCAAGGCCGTATTTTGTTCAAAAAACCACATTTTCCAACAACACCACGACCAAGGCAGGCGCCACCCGCACCGGGTGCCCCCTGCCTTGGCCGGCTACGCCAGATCGATCAAGTCGTTCAGTCCGACCAGCACGATAGGCTGGTCTGGCGGCGCGGCCTCATAAGCAGCCCAGGCAGCGCCGCTTTGCCCCCTGCCATTGACCATCTCCTGCAAGATGCTGGCGATGGTCGGCTGGAAGGCCGCGATATCGGTCGTGGCCGTGACCGTGGCGAGCATGCTGCGCACCATCGCGGCCGCATTGGCGCCGGCATAGCCGCTCACTTCAGCCGAGGTGTCGATGGCCAGGGTAAAGTCGGAGGCGAGGGTGACCTTGTTGTTGACCAGCTTGCCGTCGAGAATGCCCTGGGCCGTGGTATTTTCCAGCGCCCCGGCCATGATCGAGAGCGAGGCGTTGGCGCGCGACAGGTTGCCGCTGTCGATCGCCTTGGTCCAGAATGCCGCGCCGGCGGCGTCGGGGGCGCGGTTGAAGATGTTCTGATACACGGCGGCGATGAAGCTGGCGGTGCTGCCCGGATACAGGGCCGCCGATTCGGCGCTGGCGCCGAAGCTGTCGATCAGGCTGTGCAGGCCGGCATTGCCGGCGTAGGCCGCGCTGATGGCCGAAAACGTCAGCGGCGCCTTCAGGTCGGTCAGCTGCGACTGGAACGATGCCAGTCCGCCCGCATCGGCCGCGCGCCCGAAGTAAGCCAGGTACAGGGCCTGCACCACCTCGTCGTAGTCGAGCTGGAGAACGCCGCCCTTGAAGCGGATGGCTTCGACATTGCGCAGCACGTCCACGCCGCCGCCGCCGACTTTGTCGGTGACGACGAAACCGCTGTCGTCGCGCACCACGTAATAATTGCCGCGCGGGCCGCCGTAGCTGACCGAATCGGTGCCGGCCAGGCCGTCGATGAGATTGTTGCCGCTGGTCGGCAGCAACTGATCGTTGCCGGGCGTGCCCGTGAGCGTGCTCGATCCGCCCAGCGCGAACAGCAGGTGCTTGGCGGCCGTGCTGGTGTTGCCGGCCTTGTCGAGCGCGCTGACCAGGACATCGTAATTGCCGTCGGCCAGGGCGCTGCCGCCCAGGCTCCAGTTGCCATCGGCGCCGACCGTGCCTTCGGCGAGGGTGGCGCCGGCGTTGCTCAGGCGGATCGTGCTGCCGGCTTCGCCGCTGCCACTGAAGCGGACCACGCTGCCGGCGCTCACCAGCGCGCTGCCCGAGGGCGCCGCTGGCGCCACGGTATCGACGCCAAACACCAGCGCCGCGCTCGGCACCGAGACATTGCCGGCGGCGTCGGTGGCGCGCACCGTCAGCGCCACGTTCGGGCCATCGGCCAGGACCGAGGTGGCGACCGCCCAGGCGCCGCCGGCGCCGGCCTTGGTACTGGCCACCAGCGTGCTGCCGCTGTACACATCGACCTTGGCATTGGCTTCGGCGCTGCCGCTCAGCATGGGCTTGTTGCCGGACACAAAACCGTTGGGATTCTTGTCCAGGCTGGCAATCGGCGCGGCCGGCGCGGTGCTGTCGGCCGCCGGGGGCGCGACTACCGGCGGCGGGGTGACGACTGGCGGCGGAGTAAGGACTGGCGGCGGCGTCACCACCGGCGGCGTCACCACCGGCGGCGGCGTGACCACCGGCGGCGGGGTGACCACCGGCGGCGCCACCACCTGGCTCGACTGTACGCTGCGGTCGTCGAACTTCAGCACTTCGACCGAGCTCAGGGTGTCGACGCCGTCGGCGCCGCTCACGCGCAGCTTGCCGCCGCCCAGGTCGGTGAAGGCATACGCGGAGAACTTGCCGCGAAAGACGGCGGTATCGGTGCCGTTGCCACCGTTGAGCGTATCGTTGCCGCCGTCGCCTTCGAGGCGGTCGTTGGCGGCGCTGCCGGTCAGGGTGTCGGCTCCGTTGGTGCCGGTGACGTAACGCGCGCCATCGGTCGAGTTGATGCCGAGCGCGCCGCCCAGGCCGTCGCCGCCGTACAGCCAGTTCAAGGCCGCCAGGTCATACTGGCTGAAGGTGGCGTACGGACCGCCCTTGTTGGTGTACGAGAGCAGCGTGTTGCTGGTGTTGTCCTCGGCGGCCGGCAAGCGGATCGCGTCGTCGAACGGGTGCTTCAGGCCCAGCATATGGCCGAGTTCGTGCAGCAGGATCTGCAAGCCGCCCGAGCCGGGCGCCAGGGTGGCGTTCCCGGGCAGGGCGGCGGCGACGTCATCGAGATACACATAGGCTTTGGTGCTGTAACCGGTCAGCCGTTCGCCCGCGTACGTGTAGCTGGAACTCCAACTGGCCAGGCCGGCCGTGCCGCCGCCCAGGTCCTTCGAGGCCAGGTGTACGTCGGCGGCGGCGGTATCGGCCGTTTCGGCGAACACGATGCCGGTGATCGTAGCGAGGTAGGCCAGGGCCGCGCGCGTGCCGGCCTGCTGGCCCGCGCTGAAAGCCAGCAGGCCGTTGGCGGCGCTGTTGGCGCCCTCGTTATTGGCCGCAATCGAAAAGGTGTAGCGGATGGTGTTGCCGGCAGGCGTCACATAGTTCCAGTCGGGGCCGCCACCGAGCAGGGCGTCGATGTGGTTCAGGCCGGAGAGGACGGTATTGAGATCGGAGGTATTTGGCATGCAGTGGCTCGGTTTGGATATGGAAAGGTTTCCAAACGCGAACCGATCTTGAACGTCCGGCAAACAGATTTGGAATATTGCCGCGTTTTACTCGACAAGCGGCGCAGTATTCCAAATTTATGTAATGACGTCAATTAAATTATGAAATGTGCATCTTCGGCTGTACACATCGCGCCACTGCCCGCGCATGGCGACAAGCCGGCGCCGCCCGAGAAGGGCGACGCCGGCCGCGGGCCGGACAGCCTGGCGCGGCAAGCCGGTGCGGCAAGCCGGTGCGCTTACAGCGGCAGGTCGACCAGGGACGTGTGGTTGACGCCGACCAGGGCGATGGGCTGGGCCGGCAGGTCGGCTTCGTAGAAGGACGAGGCAGCCGCCCCCTGCACCCCGGCCCCGCTCATCTTCAGCAAGGTGCTGGCGATGGTGGCCTGGAAGGCCGCGATATCGGTCGTGGCCGTGACCGTGGCGAGCATGCTGCGCACCGTGGCGGCCGCCGTGTTGCCGACATAGCTGCCCAGCTCGGCCGGGGTATCGATGGCCAGGGTGAAGTCGGAGGCGATGGTGATCTTGTTGTTGACCAGCTTGCCGTCGAGGATGCCCTGGGCCGTGGTATTTTCCAGCGCCCCGGCCATGATCGAGAGCGAGGCGTTGGCGCGCGACAGGTTGCCGCTGTCGATCGCGTTGGTCCAGAACGCCGCGCCGCCGGCGTCGGGGGCGCGGTTGAAGATATTCTGGTAGACCGCGGCGATGAAGCTGGCGGTGCTGCCCGGATACAGGGCCGCCGATTCGGCGCTGGCGCCGAAGCTGTCGATCAAGTTGTGCAGGCCGGCATTGTTGGCATAGGCCGCGCTCACGCCCGAAAACGACACGGGCGCCTTCAGGTCGACCAGCTGCGACTGGAAGGACGACAAGCCGCCCGAATCGGCCGCGCGCCCGAAGTAGGCCAGGTACAGGGCCTGCACCACGTCATCGTATTCGAGCTTGAGGGTGCTGTCGCTGAACTTGACCGCTTCTATGTTGCGCAGCGCGTCGACGCCGTCGGTGCCGCTGCGGGCGGTGAGCACGAAACCGCTGCTGTCGCGCACCACGTCGTAGTTGCCGCGCGGGCCGGTGTAGTTGACCGTGTCGGTGCCGGCGCCGCCATCGATGACGTTGTTGCCCGCGGTCGGCTGCAGGGTGTCGTTGCCGGCGCTGCCACCGATGGTGCTGCTGGCCCCGACCGTAAACAACAGGTGCTTGGTGGAGGTGGTGTTGTTGTCGGCCTTGTCGAGCGCGCTCACGGTGACATCGTAAGTGCCGTTGCCCAGGGTGCTGCCGCCCAGGCTCCAGCTGCCGCCGGCGCCAACCGTGCCTTCGGCGATGATGGCGCTGGCGTTGGTCAGGCGGATGGTGCTGCCGGCTTCGCCGTTACCGCTGAACAGCACTGCCCCATTGGCCGAGACATTCACGCTCGCCGTCGGCGCCGTCGGCGCCACGGTATCCACGCTGAACTGCAGCGCCACGCTGGGGAGCGAGACATTGCCGGCGGCATCGGTGGCGCGCACGGTCAGCGCCAGGTCGAGTCCATCGGCCAGGGCCGAGGTGGCGACCGCATAGCTGCCGTTGGCGGCCGCCGTGGTGCTGGCGACCAGGCCGGCCGCGCTGTAGATATCGATCCTGGCGTTGGCTTCGGCGCTGCCGCTGACCAGCGGCTTGTTGCCGGACACGAAACCGTTGGCGTTCTTGACCAGGCTGGCAATCGGCGCGCCCGGCGCGGTGATGTCGCCGCCGGGCGGCGTCACCACCTGCGGCGACTGCACGCTCTGGTCGTCGAACTTGAGCAGTTCCACCGAGTTCAGGGTATCGCTGCCGTCGGCCCCGGTCACGCGCACGCTGCCGCCGCCGAGGTCGAGCACGGTGTACGAGGCGTAATTGCCGCGGAACACGGCGGTATCGCTGCCGCCGCCGCCGTTGACAATATCGTCGCCGCCGTCGCCCTCGAAACGGTCGGCGCCGGCGCCGCCGCTAAGCGTGTCGGGCAGGCTGGTGCCGACCAGGTAGCGCCCGCCGCCGGTCGAATTGATGCCGAGCGCACCGCCCAGGCCGTCGCCGCCGTACAGCCACTTGAGGGCCGCCACGTCGTAGGGGCTGAAGTCGGCGTACGGGCCGCCCGCGTCGGTGTAGGAGAGCAATGTGTTCGAGGTATTGTCGTCGCCCACCGGGAGTCGGGTGCTGCCGTCGAAGGGGTGCTTCAAGCCCATCATATGGCCCAGTTCATGCAGCAGGGTCTGGTAGCCGCCGGTGCCGGGCGCGAGGTTGGCGTTGGCGGCTCCGAACTCGACGTTATCGAGATAGACATACGCTTGCGCATCGTAGGCGGTCACGGTGCTGCCGCTGTAGTTATAGCTCGAACTCCAGCTGCACAAACCGCTCGTGTTGGCGCCGTTGATATTGACCGAGGCCAGGTGTACATCGGCCGCCAGGCCGCTCGCCGTTTCGGTAAACGTGATGCCGGTCAGCGCCGCCAGGGTGGCGAACGCCGCGCGCACCCCGGTTTGCTGGGAAGCGGAAAACGCGCTCTGGCCGCCCTGCGTCGCTTCATTGCCGCTCGTGACAGAGAAGGTGTACAGGATGGTATTGCCGGCCGGCGTGAGGTAGTTCCAGTCCGGCCCCGAGTCGAGCAGGGCATCGATGTGGATCAGGCCGGAGGTGGGGGTGACGGTGATGTCGGATACGGTCGCCATGCTTGTGTGCTCGTCATTGGAAGTGAAGGGGTCCAAATGACGCGCGACCGGTGTACTGACAAGCCCCGGCAGGCGATTTGGAAAGTGGCGGGCGCATGCGCCGGCGGTGAATTCAGTATTTCAAACTCGGAAGTTACCGTCAAACAAAATTTGAATCGTGCGTGCAATTTATCGCAAATAAACACCACCGCAGATGATCACCTCATCGCTCGGCTGGCAATACATTGCCTTTGGTTCAATCTTACCGCTGACAGGATTAGTGAACTTATATTCTTGCCAAAAAGAAGGATTCTTTTTGGCCATCTCGACCCGTTCTTTCACGAACGCCTTGCCGTCGATATCCTTTAACTCCATCAGATTCTTGTTCAGCATGTTCGGATGGGCGCCATGCGCGCACCACCACCCCATCGACGCCGTACGCGACCATGTACAGGTCGCGCTCGGTGAAGGGACCGTCCTTGCGGTTGATCTCGCTGTAGGTCTTGTCCTTGCCGTTGGCCTTCATGAAGACGATGGTTTTCTTGACCATGGCTTCGGCTTCCGGCCTGGTGGCGAACTCCTCGGCCACGGCGGGCGTGGCCACGGCCCAGGACAGCATCGCGGCGACCAGGGTAACAACAGCGCCGCGCGCTACGGTGGTCAATGTCGACATGAAAACTCCCTTCGGGGACGCGCGCCAGGGCGGCGCATTGATCCATCCTAGCACTTCTGTGAGGTGCTGCCGAGTGTTAAGTTTTCGGTGTTGCAAGCAGCGCCTTGAGGCTGGCCAGGCGGTCCTTGGGCGAGATCGTTTCGGCCTCGGTGGGCGGGGCGGCGCCGACGTCGAGCGCCATTTCTTTAATGAAACGCGAGACGTCGCAATGGACTTGTTCACCGGCCCGCTTGCGTTTCTTGCACCAGGTAATGTGCAAGGTGCGCTGGGCGCGCGTGATGCCCACGTACATCAGGCGTCGTTCTTCCTGGATGCGCGCGCCGATGGTTTCCACCGACGCGTCCGGATCGCCCTTGTGCGGCAAGATGCCCTCCTCCACGCCGACCAGGAAGACGTGCGGAAATTCGAGTCCTTTGGACGCGTGCAGGGTCGACATGCGCACCGCGTCCGGCTCTTCGTCCTTGCCTTCGAGCATGCTCATCAAGGCCACCATCTGGGTCAGTTCCAGCAGGTTTTTTTCCTCGCCGGATTTATCCTTGCCGCCACAGCCGCGCTCCTTGAGCCAGTTGGTAAATTCGAGCACGTTTTGCCACTTGCTTTGCGCCGCGCGGTCGTCGAAGGTATCGTACAGATAACTCTCGTACGCGATCTCTTTCATCATGTCGTCGAGCACGGCGGCCGCGTTCTCGCCGCTGCCGGACGGACCGGGACGGCTGGCGCGCGCTTCGAGCTGGTTGATGAAGTTGCAAAAGGATCGCAAAGGCAACAACTGCCGGTCCGGCAACTTCGCTTCGATGCCGCCCTTGAAAGTCGCTTCGAACAGGGAACAGTTCCATTGCTTGGAAAACGCGCCCAGCACTTCCAGGGTGGCCATGCCGACCCCGCGCTTGGGCGTGGTGACGGCGCGGATGAAGGCCGGGTCGTCGCCATCGTTGGCGATCAGGCGCAGGTAGCTGATGATGTCCTTGATTTCGGCCTTGTCGAAAAAGCTCTGGCCGCCAGAAATCGTGTAGGGAATGCGCTCCTTGCGCAGGCATTGCTCGATCACGCGCGCCTGGTGGTTGCCGCGATACAAAATGGCGTAATCGGACCACTTGTTCTTGCGCTGGAAGCGGTCGCTTGAGATCATGATCGCCACCTGCTCGGCTTCCTGGTCATCGTTCTGCATGCCCAGCACCGAGATCGGCTCGCCCAGGCCGTGCTCGGACCACAGGGCTTTTTCGAACAGCTTGGGATTGTTCGCAATGACCGCGTTAGCCGCCTGCAAGATGCGCGTGGTGGAACGGTAATTCTGTTCGAGCTTGATGACGCGCAAGTCCGGGAAATCGTCGCCCAGGGTTTTCAGGTTTTCCACCGACGCGCCGCGCCAGGCGTAAATGGCCTGGTCGTCGTCGCCCACGGCGGTAAACATCGGTTTCTTGCCGATCCCGGTGACCAGCAGCTTGACCAGTTCGTACTGGCAAGTGTTGGTGTCTTGATACTCGTCCATGAGCAGGTAGCGCAGGCGGCGCTGCCATTTGTCGCGGATCGGATCGTTGTTGCGGAACAATTCCACCGGCAGGCGGATCAGGTCGTCGAAGTCGACCGCCTGGTAGGCCGCCAGGGTCGCCACGTAGCTGCGGAACACGCGCGCGGCCTGGGCTTCGTCCTCATCCTTGGCGTTGTTGACGGCGTCGTCGGGGTCGATCAGGGCGTTTTTCCACAGCGAAATTGCATTCTGTATGCTGCGGATCAATTGCTTGTCGGTGGTAATGGCCAGATCCTGGACCAGGCCGAAGCAGTCGTCGCTGTCCATGATCGAAAAGCGGTCCTTCAAGCCCACGCCGGCCGCTTCCTGGCGCAGGATTTTCACGCCCAGCGAGTGGAAGGTGGACACGGTAAGCTGCTTGGCCTGGCGCGGTTGCTTGAGCAGCTTGGCGATGCGCTCCTGCATTTCCAGCGCGGCCTTGTTGGTGAAGGTCAAGGCGGCGATGGTGCGCGGATCGTAGCCGCGGTCCTCGATCAGGTGCGCGATTTTCTGGGTGATGACGCGCGTCTTGCCCGAGCCGGCGCCGGCCAGCACCAGGCAGGGGCCGTCAAGGTACATGACCGCCTCGCTCTGCGGAACGTTCAGGCCGAAACTGGGAGTGGTGGACATCGGGCGGGGCAATCAGGTGGGGGACGACCGGGCATTGTAACGCACCCCACCGCCGTTTCCGTCGCCCCGGGCGCGACCGCCCCGGGCGTCTCAGAAGCCCGACAAGACAATCTTCCCGATCGTGCTTCCCGCCTCCAGCGCCGCGTGGGCGCGCGCCAGGTTGGCGGCGTCGATCTTGCCGCCGCTGGCGCCCACGGTCGTTTGCAGGACACCGGCGTCGACCAGCGCCGCCACCTCGCCCAGCAAATGGTGCTGCTCGATCATGTCGGCCGTGCCGAACATCGAGCGCGTAAACATCATCTCGAACACCACGGTGACGCTCTTGCCGAACACCAGGTCCATCGGCAGCGGCCGCTCATTGCGCACGATCGCGCAGATTTTGCCCTGCGGCGCGATCGCCGTCGCCAGCGCCGCGAAATGCAGGTCGATATCGTTCAGGCACAAGATGTAATCGACTTGCCCCAGGCCCAGCGCGGCCAGTTGCGCCGGCATGTCGCCGTGGTGATCGATCACATGGTCCGCCCCCAGCGCCACGCACCACGCGCTTGAAGCCGGGCGCGAGGCGGTCGCCACCACGGTCAGCCTGGCCAGTTTTTTGGCCAGCTGGATCGCAATCGAGCCCACCCCGCCGGCGCCGCCGATGATCAAGACCGACTTGCCCGCGTCGGCCCCGCTGCGCGAGACGCCCAGGCGCTCGAACAGCGCTTCCCAGGCGGTGATGCTGGTCAGCGGCAGGGCGGCGGCCTGCTCGACGGTCAAACTGGCAGGCTTGCGCCCGACGATGCGCTCGTCGACCGCATGGAACTCGCTGTTGGCGCCCGGCCGCACGATGCTGCCGGCGTAATAGACCGCATCGCCCACCTTGAACAGGGTCGCCTGCGGCCCCACGGCGCTGACGGTGCCGGCCACGTCCCAGCCGAGCAAGTGCGGCTCGCCATCGTGGGCGGCCCCCTGGCGCTGCTTGTAGTCGACCGGATTGACCGAGATCGCCTCGACCTTGACCACCAGGTCGCGCCCTAGCGGCTGCGGCTCGGGCAGGTTGACGTCGTGCAGGGCTCCGTTGATGACGGCGATGGCTTTCATGTTGTTTCCTTGTCTGGTTGCGAGAAGATCCAGTGTAGACCGTCACGATTCGATTGATAATTGGCATAATGATTGAATGTCTCTTCGGCAAAACAAAACAATGCACCTCGACCTGACCGATGTGGCGCTGTTCGTGCGGGTCTGCGCCACCCGCAACCTGTCGGCCGCCGGGCGCGAGTTCGGGCTGTCGCCGGCGGCCTCGAGCGCGCGCATGGCCCAGCTCGAACGCCAGCTGGGCGCGCGCCTGCTGCACCGGACCACGCGCCAGATCGCCCTGTCGCAGGATGGCGAAGTCTTTCTCGAGCGCGCCGTGGCCCTGCTCGACGCCGCCGAACAGGCGCGCGCCTCGGTCGGCGCCGGGCGCGAACCGCAGGGCTTGCTACGGGTGGCGGCCTCGGTCTCGTTCGGACGCCTGCACCTGATGCCGTGGCTGCCGCAATTCCTGGAGCGCTATCCGGGCCTGCAACTCGACCTGCGCCTGTCGGACCGGGTGATCGACCTGGCCGCCAACGGCATCGACGTGACCATCCGCAACGGGCCGCTGCACGATTCAGCCCTGATCGCGCGCGTGCTGGCGCCCAGCCGCCTGCTGCTGGTGGCCTCGCCCGATTACCTGGCGCGGCACGGCACGCCGCAGCGCCCGCAGGAGCTGAGCGAGCACCAGTGCCTGGTGCTGGAAGGCCTTAATCCATGGAATTTCAGGGATACCGACGGCAGCCTGATCAGCGTGCGGGTGGGCGGGCGGATGCGCAGCGATAACGGCGAAGCGATGCGCGACGCCGCCCTGGCCGGGCTGGGCATCGCGCTGCAATCGACCTGGGCGGTGTACCAGCAGCTCAAGAGCGGCGCCCTGCTGCCCCTGCTGGCGGCGTATCCGATGGCCTTGAATTCGGTGGTCTCGGCCCAGTACCTGAACCGCAATTTCTTGCCGCCCAAGACGCAAGCGTTCATCGACTATTTTGCCGCCCGCTTCGGGCCGACCCCGTATTGGGACGAGGGCTTGCCCGGGATCGGGAATTAGGTGGCCTTGCTTACGTGGCGACCTTGTTGTCCGCGCACAGGGCGTTGAGCAGGCGCAGCTGTTCATGCTGCATGTCGAGCAGTTGCTGCTTGAAGCCATCCATCTTTTCGTGCAGGGCCATGATTTCGAGCTCGGCCTTGAGGTTGATCTCGTAATCGTTCTGGGCGTTGAGGCGGTCGATTTCGCCCTGGCGGTTCTGCGACATCAGGATCACCGGCGCCTGGATCGAGGCCAGCATCGACAGGAACAGGTTCAGCAGGATGTAGGGATAGGGATCGAAAGGCTTGGCGCCGCCGCGCGTAAGCAGGAAGGAATTGAGCGCCACCCAGCACACCAGCACCAGCGCGAACAGCATGATGAAGGTCCAGGAGCCGCCGAAGCGGGCCACGGCGTCGGCCGCGCGCTGGCCGAAGGTGGGATCGTCTTCCGGATCGGGCTGGCTGGGGGTGAGCGCGCGCCGTTCGGCGATGTGCTTGGCCACGGTGTCGTCGCTGCGTTTTTGCAGCTCTTCGATGTGCGCCAGATAGTCTTTGCGGGTGGTCCTCATGCTGTGTTCTTCACTGGTGGTGCGGGCCGGTTGCCTGCTCGATAACAGTGTATCCGCAAGTCACTTTCCAGCGCGCACAGATCGCTTGCGTTACCATCGCACTATCCGGGCTGCATGCCCTTTACCGACGAGCCAGAGCACCATGAAATTCGAACACTTAATTGAAATTAACGATCCCTTGAACCCGCTGATCGACACCTTGACGCGCGAGCAAGTGTGGCGCGGGCTGGTGCTGTGCGCCGAAATGCCCAAGCTGTTCGTGCCGCATCTGGACGAGTGTACGATCGATGAGCGCGAGAGCGGCAGTTTCCGGCGCAGCCGGCGGTTCGGCGAGCTGGTGGTGCTCGACCGCGTGCTGCTCACGCCGCTGCAGGAAGTGCGCTACGAGGTGCCGGAACAGGGCGAGATCGCCGCCTCGAGCCTGACCGTGACGATCGAAACGCCGGCCGAGCACACCCTGTTCGTGCGCTTCAAGTACGACGACGGGCATGATGCCGAGACCGACAAGGTCAATGCCATGTATGACGAGTACAAGAAGTCGGCGTACCAGGAGGCCGATATCGACACCATCCGGATCGTGCGCGAGATGGCGGGGGCGGGACGGCTCGACGCGAGCTATTTGAACTAAGCGGGCGACGGGCGGCGGGCGGCCGGCAGCCGGCGCCTGGCGCCCCTCAGGCTCACACGCCCGGCGTCGTGTCGGGCGCGCCACTGGCCTTCGGCGCGCCTTTGTCCAGCTCCAGCGCCAGGTCGCGCAGGGCGGTGCGCACGCCCTCCTCGATCACCGGATGGTAGAACGGCATGTCGAGCATCTGCGCCACCGTCATGCGCGCCTGGCAGGCCCAGGCCAGCAAGTGCCCCAGGTTCTCGGCGCGCGGCCCGATCATCTCGGCGCCCAAAAAGCGGCCGGTGCCGTACTCCCCATACACGCGCAGCATGCCGTGGTTTTGCAGCATCACCCGGCTGCGCCCCTGGTTCTCGAAGGACACCTTGCCGACCGCGAACTTGGGCTTGCCTTCCGCACACAACTCCTTGTAGCTCTCGCCCAGGGTCGCGATCTGCGGCTCGGTAAACGCAATCGTGAGCGGCGTGCGGCGCAGGCCCGGTCGCACGTCCGGATAGCGGCCGGCGTTGTCGCCCGCGATCTTGCCGTGGTCGGCCGCCTCCGGCAGCACCGGACGCTCGTTGTTGGCGTCGCCGGCGATGAAAATGTGGCTGGTGCCGCACTGCATGGTGCTGGCGTCGAACAAGGGAATGCCGCGCGCGTCCAGCGCCAGGCCGGCGTGCTCGATGCCGATCCGGTCCACATTCGGCGTGCGCCCGGCCGCCACCAGCACATACGCAAAGCGGTCGGTCTGCTCGGCGCCGGCGGCGTTACGCGTTGTCAAGACGACTTCCTCGCCCTGCTGCTCGGCGCCGATGATGCGTTGCTGGAAGCGCAGGTCGAGCTCGCGCCCGAGGGCCTTGCCGGCCACGTGCAGCACTTCCGGGTCGCTCAGCTGGGCCACGCTGCCGCCGCGCGCGAACACGCTCACGCGCACTCCCAGGCGATGCAGGGCCTGGCCCAGTTCCAGGCCGATCACGCCGGTGCCGATCACCGCCACCGATGCCGGCAAGTCGGTCCAGTCGAACACATCGTCGCTGACGATGACGCGCGTGCCCACCTCCTTGAGCTGGGGCAGCATGACCGGGGTGGAACCGCTGGCGATGACCATCCGCGACGCCGCGACCGTGGTGTGCTCGTCGACCTGCAGCGACTGCGGCCCGGTGAAGCGGGCGTGGCCGCGCAGCTTGTCCTGGTCCGGGATGTTGTCAACGCTCTCGAGCACGAAGCCGACGAAACGGTCGCGTTCGCTGCGCACGCGCGCCATCACGGCCCGGCCGTCGATGCGCACGCCCTCGGGATGGACCCCGAATTGCGGCGCCAGCGCCAGCATGTGGGCCGCCTCGCTGGCGGCGATCAGCAACTTGCTGGGCATGCAGCCGACGCGGGCGCAGGTGGTGCCGTAGGGGCCGCTCTCGATGAGGAGCGCGGTTTTCCCCTGGGCGCGGGCGGCGCGGTACGCGGCGAGACCCGCGGTGCCGGTGCCGATGATGGCGACGTCGACGTGTAACTTGTTCATGGCGGACTCTTTTTCAACTGGACGTACAAAGGATGCGGGCGGGTGCCGTTTTCAGGCGTCAACGATACGCCAATTTTCGGTTTTCCGTGGGGTGGGGCTGTTGCGCGTTGGCAGCATGAGGCGAAGCGTATTAGTATCGCTGATCAATATCACCATGGATAAGCTTAGCTGATGAGTACTCTCGACTATCGCGGCCTGGCCGTGCTCGACGCGGTGGCGGCGAGCGGCAGTTTCGACAAGGCGGCGCTGCTGCTGGGAATGAGCCAGTCGGCTGTATCGCAGCGCATCAAGGCGCTCGAAGACAGCTGCGGCCGCCTGCTGGTGGTACGTGGCGCGCCCTCGGCGCCGACCGGGCTGGGGCAGCGGCTGGTGCTGCATTTCCGCCATGTGAAGCTGATGGAAGCGGCGCTCGACATCGACCTCGGGCGCGACGCCAGCCTGCCGACCCTGGCCCTGGCGCTCGACGCCGACAGCCTGGCGACCTGGTTCGCGCAAGCGCTGCCGGCACTGCTGTCACCGCCGCGCTGCCAGTTCAACATCGAACTGGCCGACGGCGAGCGTGCGCTGCGGCTGGTGCGCGAAGGCGCGGCGTTCGCCTGCGTGGCCGAGGCCGATGGCGGCGGCGCTGGCGAAGCGGCGGTCGGCACCAGCGCCACGGCGCTGGGATTGCTGCGCTACACCTGCGTGGCCACGCCCGCGTTTGCGGGGCACTGGTTCGGCGACGGCTTCATTGCCGAGGCGGTGGCGCTGGCGCCGGCGGTGGTCAGCGAGCGCAAGCAACTGGCGCGCTTCCTGGCGCGCGAGTTCGACGGCGAGGTGGCCTTCCCGCACCACACCATGCCGGTCTCGGCGGCGCTGGAGAACTGCATCCTGCACGGCGTGGCGTACGGCCTGATGCCCGAGCTGAGCGCGCTGAGCCGGATTGCCGCCGGCCAATTGGTCAATTTGACGCCCGGCCGCACCTGGAACACGGCCTTATCGTGGCACGCCTGGAACATCGACACCCCCTTCACGCGCGCCCTGACCGAGCACATCGTCACCAGCGCCCGCCGCTACCTCCCGCAACCCCACACCGCCCCCCCCCACCGGGGTCAGAGCTTTAACTTGCAATAGTTGCTGAACGGATCAACGTTACAGAGAAATTGGACGAATGCCGGTTCAGTTGCGGCAAACGGCGTGTAGAGCCACCGAAGCCGTCGTGATAAGCCAACAAAACCGTTGCGGCCAAGCTGTTTGTTGCTAGTTAAAGCTCTGACCCCGGTGGTGGGGGGAGCTGTTGCTTCAGATGTCGAGGGGGTCGACTTCGAGCGACCATTTGACCCGGCTTTTCATGGCGCGCAATAGGGCCAGCCATTCTTTGAGAAAGGCTTGCAGCGCCGGCCGCGAGGGACTTTCCACCAGCAGCTGCGCGCGGTCGACGTTGTGTACCCGCGTCATCGTCATCGGGATCGGGTCATTCAAGGTGATGCCGTCGAATGCCAGCGCGTCGCGCGCACTCTCCAGGAAGCCAATCGCCGTTTCCAGCTCCGGCGCTTCGGCCCGCAACAGCGCCTGGTACAGGTACGGCGGCAGCGCGGCAGCGCGCCGCTCTTCCAGCAAATCGGTGGCGAAGCGGTCGTAGTCGTGGTTGACCACCGCCGTGTACAGCGGATGGCTGGCGTAACGCGTCTGGATCAGCACTTCGCTCACGCTGCCGCCTTCCGTGCGCGCCGCCCTGCCCGCGCGCCCGGCCACCTGCATCAACTGCGCGAACAGGCGCTCGCTGGCGCGGTAATCCTGCGAGAACAGCGCGGTGTCGGGATTCAAAATCCCCACCAGGGTCAGCTTCTTGAAGTCGTGCCCCTTGGCGACCATCTGGGTGCCGATCAGGATATCGACTTCGCCCCGGTGCACCGTGGCGAACGCGGCTTGCGCACTGCCCTTCAGGCGCGTGGAGTCGGCGTCGATGCGCAGGATGCGCGCCTCGGGAAAAACCAGCTGCAAGCCTTCTTCCACGCGCTGGGTGCCGCGCCCGAGCGGCTGCAGGTCGACATTGCCGCAGGTCGGACAATGGCGGGGTATGCGCAGCTCCAGGCTGCAGTGGTGGCAGCGCAGCCGGTGCTCGGGCTTGTGCAGCACCATGAACGAGGTGCAGCGGGTGCAGTTGCTGATCCAGCCGCACGATTCGCAGCAGATCACGGGCGCATACCCGCGCCGGTTCAAGAACAGCAGCGATTGTTCGCCGCGCTCGAGGCGCTGGCGCAGCGCCGCCATCAGGTGCGAGGTGATTCCGTCGACCGGCTTGTCGCGCTCCATGTCGAGCAGCTTCACGCGCGGCAGCACCGCGTCCTTGACGGCGCGCTCGCGCAGTTCGAGCTTGCGATAGCGCCCGGAGCCGGCATGGTGCCAGCTCTCGAGCGACGGCGTGGCCGATCCGAGCACGATCGGAATGCCGAGCTGGCGCGCGCGCCACACCGCCAGGTCGCGCGCGGAGTAGCGCAGCCCTTCCTGCTGTTTGTACGAGGGGTCGTGCTCTTCGTCGATGACGATCAGCTTCAGCTTCGGCAGCGAGGCCAGGATCGCCAGGCGGGTGCCGAGGATGATGCGGGCCTGCCCCTGGTGCGCGGCCAGCCAGTGCAGCATGCGTTCGCCCTCCGACAGGCTGCTGTGCAAGGTGGCCAGCATCACGCCCGGAAAGCGCGCGCGGATGTTCCCTTCCAGCTGCGGGGTGAGGTTGATCTCGGGGACCAGGATCAGGATCTGGCCGCCCTCTTCGCGCGCCAGCACCCGGGCGCAGGCCTGCAGGTACACCTCGGTCTTGCCGCTGCCGGTCACGCCGTACAGCAGGATCGGCGTAAAACCCTGGGCCCCGCCGATGGCATCGGCCGCTTGCTGCTGCGCCTCGTTCAGGCGCGGCATGTCGAGCGGCGTGTGGTCGTGCGCGGGCGCGCCCTTGGCCAGCTTTTTCAGCGCGCGATCGAGCGCCACGGTGGTGAGCACGCGCAGGTTCTTGGGCAGTCCCGGCAAGGCGACTTCGCCGAGCGGACGCTGATAGTAGTCGGCCGCAAACGCGGCCAGCGCGATCCATTGCGGCGACAGGGGCGAGAGCTCGCTGCGCACGGCCAGCGCGTCTTTGAGCTTGTCGGCCGGGACCTCGGTGTCGTGCTTGATGGCGACGATGAGCCCGACTACCTCGCGGCGCCCGAAGCTGACCAGCGCCAGCTGGCCCACGCGCGGCTCGTCGCCCGGCGTACACGGCCAGCGGTAATCGAAGCAGCTGGTGAGCGGCGTGTCGAGCGCGATGTTGAGGATGCAGTACGCCATCTGGGTTGCTTCGGTCAGGTTGAGGGAGGTGCGGACAGCCCATCGCCATGCATGTCCAGGACATCGTTTCAAGCATGCTCAGCTTGTGGACAACTTTGTGGACAAACAATTTGTGCGAGGCCAAAAGCTTTGTGCTTGCACAATAGATGAGCCGAACAACTGAAAATCAAAGAAATTTAATCCTTACGAATCAATCACTTGCGAAAACAGCCTTGGGAAGGCGGGAAAACCATGTTTGACCGCCGTTCTGTGCATAAGTAAGGCGCGGTACCCTGAAAATGTAGTCGGATTGGCCGCTTGCGGCTGGGTATCAACGGCTCCCGCAGCCGGCTGGCCGGGCCGCTGCGGGACCCGCCGCACACCTTCGGCGAGTTGCCGCCGACACAGTCCGGCACCATCATGCAGCACAGCAAATCCTCAGGTAAAACCTTAACAATCGCGCTAAGTCGCGGTAAACGCGGGACTTTTCATTTTTATCCACACTGCCTGTTGATAACTTTGTGGACAATGCTGGAAAACCCGGGTTTTCCCTCTGTACCTTGTCCACATTTTCGCCAGCCATCTCGACAGGTAAATTTTATAAACCGTTTTACATCAATGACTTAAAAGTTCAAGAAACTTTTCTTGACCGCCTGATTTTTAATCAGTGATGTTCAGAAAAATTGTGAATAAGTGGGATATTGTCATTCAGAAAACGTCTTCCGCAGCCCAGCGACACCACCCTGGCAAGGGGGCGTCGCTGTAGCCAGACTACAGGCTGGCGCGTTGCTGGCGGCTGAAGCTGTGTACTGCCTCGACCATGGCGCTGACCGACTCGGGCGGGGTGAATTGCGAGATGCCATGCCCCAGGTTGAACACGTGACCTGAGCCGTCGGACGGCTTGCCGTAGCTGCTCAGGGTACGCTCGACTTCGGCGCGGATCTGTTCCGGGCTGGCGAACAGGATGGCCGGGTCCAGGTTGCCCTGCAGGGCGACCTTGTGGCCGACCAGGGCGCGCGCGCGGCCCAGGTTGACGGTCCAGTCCAGGCCGACCGCATCGGCGCCGATGTCGGCGATCTGGTCGAGCCACAGGCCGCCACCCTTGGTGAAGACCACCGCCGGGATGCGCACGCCGTCTTTTTCGCGCTTGAGCTGGCTCATCACCTGGCGCATGTACTCCAGCGAGAAGGTTTGGTAGGCGCCGTCGGCCAGCGCGCCGCCCCACGAGTCGAACATCATCACGGCCTGGGCGCCGGCGTCGATCTGGGCGTTCAGGTAGGCCGCCACCGCCGCCGCGTTGGTCGACAGGATGTGGTGCATCAGGTCGGGGCGGTTGTACAGCATCTTTTTGATGGTGTGGAATTCCTTGGAGCCGCCGCCTTCGACCATATAGCAGGCCAGGGTCCACGGGCTGCCCGAAAAACCGATCAGCGGCACGCGCCCGTTCAGGGCGCCGCGGATCTGGGTGACCGCCTTGAAGACGTAGTCGAGCGAGTCCAGGTCGGGCGCGCGCAGGGCCATGACGTCGGCTTCGGTGCGCAGCGGACGCTCGAACTTGGGACCTTCGCCATCGACGAAGTACAGGCCCAGGCCCATCGCGTCGGGCACGGTGAGGATGTCGGAAAACAGGATCGAGGCGTCCAGCGGGTAGCGGTCGATCGGCTGCAGGGTCACTTCGGTGGCGTAGTCAGGGTTCTTGGCCAGGCCCAGGAAGGAGCCGGCGCGCTCGCGCGTGGCGCGGTATTCCGGCAGGTAGCGCCCCGCCTGACGCATCAGCCACACAGGGGTGTAATCGGTCGGTTGGCGCAGCAGCGCGCGCAGGAATGTATCGTTCTGGAGCGGGGCGAATTGGGGCATGGGGAACCGTCGAAAGCTTGGAGAAAGGCGCTATTATCGCATTCTCCCGCATTCTCACCCCCTGCGCCGCGCGAGCGCATTTGCGCCGGCGCGGGGGATTAACTATCATGCCATACCACCGCCAACCCAGTAAATCCCCATGACAGCTCCCACCAGCCAACAGAACGCCGCTTTCGGCCTCTGGCCTTCCCCGATCAGCGCCGCCATCGTGGCCGCCGGCGCCACCCCGCTGTCGCAGCCGCAGGCCGATGGCCAGGATGCCTACTGGCTGGCCGGACGCGCCAGCGAAGGCGGGCGCACCACCCTGCTGCGCCAGCGCGGCGCCGACCTGGTCGAGCTGACCCCGGCCCCCTTCAATGTGCGCAGCCGCGTACACGAATACGGCGGCGGCGCCTACCTGGTGGCGGCGGGCACGGTGTATTTCTCGCATTTTGCCGATAATTGTATTTACACGATTGCTCCCGGCGCGGCCCCGCAGGCACTCACCCGCCCGGGCAGCGCGCGCTACGCCGACTTTGCCCACGATGCGGCGCGCAAGCGGCTGGTAGTGGTACGCGAGGATCATGCACAAGGAAGCGCGCAGCCGGTCAATACGCTATGCGCCATCGGCGCCGACGGCGGCGAGACCATCCTGGCCCAGGGCAGCGACTTTTACGCCGCCCCGCGCCTGTCGCCGGACGGCCAGTCGCTGGCATGGCTGAGCTGGGACCATCCGCGCATGCCGTGGCAGGGCACCGAACTGTGGCTGGCGCAAGTCAATCCGGACGGCTCGCTTGGCAAGCCGGCGCTGGTCGCCGGCGGGCCTGAAGAAGCGCTCTGCCAGCCCGAATGGTCGCCGGCCGGCGTGCTGCATTTTGTGTCGGACCGCAGCGGATGGTGGAACCTGTACCGCCTGGCCGGGGGCGAGGTGCAGCCGCTGTGCGAGCGCGCCGCCGAATTCGGCTCGCCGCACTGGACCTTCGCGGTGTCGATGTACGGTTTTACGGGCGACGGCGAGATCGTCTGCACCTACATCGAAAACGGCGTCAGCCGCCTGGCCCAGTTGTCGCCCGAGAGCGGCAAACTGGCGCCGATCACCAATCCCTACCAAGAAATCCGCGAGCTGCGCGTGGGCGGCGGCGTGGCGCTGATCCTGGGCGGCTCGCCGCACATCCCGCTCGAGCTGGCGCGTTTCGAGCTGGCCAGCGCCACGCCGCACGTGCTGGCGCGCTCGATCAGCGCGCTGCCGGCCGACGGCTACCTGTCGGTCCCCGAGAGCGTCACCTACGCCAGCGGCGCCAACGGCCAGCGCAGCGCGCACGCGTTCTACTACCCGCCCTGCAATGCCGACGTGCGGCCGGACCCCAGCGCCAGGCCGCCGCTGATGGTGATCAGCCACGGCGGCCCGACCGGCATGGCCACCAACACCCTCAAGCTGGCCACCCAATACTGGACCAGCCGCGGGTTCGCCGTGCTCGACGTGAACTACGGCGGCAGCAGCGGCTTCGGACGCGCCTACCGCGATGCGCTCAAGGGCCAGTGGGGCGTGGTCGACGTCGACGATTGCGTCGCCGGCGCGCGCTACGTGGCCACGCGCGGCCTGGCCGATCCGGAACGGCTGGTGATCCGCGGCGGCAGCGCCGGCGGCCTGACCACCCTGTGCGCCCTCACCTTCCATGATGTGTTCAAGGCCGGCGCCAGCTACTACGGCGTGTCGGACCTGAAGGGCCTGGACGACGACTCGCACAAGTTCGAGTCGCACTACAACGAGTACCTGATCGCACCAAAGGCGGAGTCGGAAGCCCTGTACCTGCTGCGCTCACCGATCAAGCACGCCGACAAGCTGACGCGCCCGATGATCTTCTTCCAGGGCCTGGACGACAAGGTCGTGCCGCCGCAGCAGTCGGAAGTGATGGTCACGGCGCTGCGCGCGGCCGGCGTACCGGTGGCCTACATGACCCTGGAAGGCGAAGGCCACGGCTTTCGCAAGGCCGACAGCATCGTGCGCACGCTCGAAGCGGAGCTGTATTTCTACCTGCGCATCTTCGGTTTGACTACACAAGGCCAGCCGGCGGTGGTGGCGATCGAGAACCTGCCCGGCGCTGCATGAACGAACAGGAAACAGCGACCATGCGAGCGACCATGCGAGCGACCATGCGCGAGCAATTCGCGCACATGGACACGGTCGAGCAACATAGCGTCGCCATGCTGGCGATGGCGGGCGAGCCGATGGGCCGGATCCGCCTCCAGGAGCACCTCGCCGCCGCCGGTGTCGCGGTGGACAACGAGCGCATGGTGGCGGCGATGGATGCGCTGCGCGGCGCCGGCATGGCCAGCGAGTTGCAGCAGCGCGGCTGGATCGTCACGCCCGAGATCACCTGGCTGGCGCTGAGCGCCGCGCTCGACGCCGGCACCTTCGGCGCGCTGGCCGCTGCCTACGACAAGCTGACCCCGCTGCGCCGCAACTGGGAAGGCTTTGCCATCCTGCGCAGCTACCGCCAGGGGGTGGCGCTGCTGCGCATCGCGCTGGCCAGCGGCCAGGGCCCGGCCCAGGTGGCGCCGCTGCTGGCGGCCTGCATGAACTGCCACGAGGCGCTCTACCTGCATCCGCTGGTCGATATCTGCGCGCGCCCGTTCGAGCCGGCGCTGTTTGCGCGCATCCACCCGCTGGTGCGCGACGAGGTGCTCACGGTGCTGCTGGAAAATGCCCAGCGCGAACCGGCCAGCGCGGCGCAGTTGCGCGGGTTCGCCGAACGCCACCTGGCGAAAGGAGCGCCCTCGATGGCGCTGCGCATCGTCATGGCCGAACACCTGATTTTATGCGGCCGCCTGGACGACGCCTCGAACCTGCTGCACGACCTGGACGACTCGATGGCGCTGTTCTACCGCAGCGTCATTTTGCTGCTGCGCGATCACCACATGGAGGCGCTCGCCGGGTTCGAGCAGGCGCTCAAGGCGCTGCGCCGCGAAACCGGCAAGCGCAAGATGGCCTTTCCCGGCATCGGCGGCCACCTGTACGTGCTGGCGCTGCTGCGCAGTCCCGATCCGAAGCACGCCAAGGCGGCCGAAGCCTATCTCGACATCGTCACGCGCACCGCGCAAAGCCACGACACGGCGGTCTACCAGCAACTGAACCTGCTGCGCCAGATCCGCGGCGGCACGGTCGACGCCGCGGTACTGCCCACGCGCAGCTGGGAAAGCGCGCTGCAACCGTTCATGTTCCGCGCGTTGCTGCACTACTGGCTGGCGTTGCCGCAGCTCGACGACAAGCGCGCGCAGCTCGAACAGATGATGACGCAGGCGCGCGAAGGTGGTTTCGACCTGGTGGCGGCGCAGCTGGGCGCCCTGCTGGGCCGCATCGGCGCCGTCTCGCGCGACCAGGAAGCGACCGCCCTGCGCCAGCGCCTGCGCTGTGCCGACATGAGCGTCTGGTTCGAGCGCGAGGAGCCGTGGGAACGCCAGCTCAATGCGCTGATCAACCTGCAGCCGGCGGTGAATGTCGAAGTCGTGAAAGAAGCGCGCCTGGTGTGGGGCCTGCGCTTCGATCCGCTGTACGGCGTGCAGGACATCGAGGCGCGCGAACAGAAGCGCGACGCCCAGGGCGGCTGGAGCCGCGGCCGCGCCATGGGCCTGAAACGCCTGTCGGAGGACGCGGCCAGCTTCGACTTTTTGACCTCGCAAGACCTGCACGTGGTGGCCACCCTGAACGCCTATAAATACTACAGCGGCGGCGGGGTGCGTTACGAATTCGACATGGACAAGGCGGTGGCCGCGCTGATCGGCCACCCGCTGCTGTTCTGGATCGATGCGCCCGGCACGCGCGTGGAACTGCTGCCGGGCGAACCGGAACTGATGATCAAGGCGCGCGCCGGGAATGTGACCATCACCCTGCAACCGTCCATTGTGGACAATACCGACGACGTGTGCGTGACGCGTGAAACGCCGACCCGCCTGCGGGTGGTGCGCATCAGCGACGAGCACCGCCGCATCGGCGCCATCGTCGGCAATGGCCTGGTGGTGCCGCTGCACGCGGAAAAGCAGGTGCTCAAGGCGATCGGCGCGATTTCGTCGATCGTCACGGTGCAGTCGGACATCGGCGGCAGCGCGGCCGACATCGCCCGGGTGGAGGCCGACAACCGCCTGCACGTGCATCTGCTGCCCTATCAGCAGGGCCTGAAAATGCAGGTGCTGGTGCGCCCCTTGCCGGACGCCGGCGCCTATTACCCGCCCGGTTCGGGCGCCGAGAGCGTGATCGCTGAAGTTGGCGGCGCGCGGGTCGAAGCGCGCCGCAACCTGAACGCCGAACGCGAAGCCGAACGCCAGTTGGTCGGGGCGTTGCACGTGCTGGAGCAATCCGAAGCCGACCACGGCGAATGGCTGCTGGCCAATCCGGTCGCGTGCCTGGAACTGCTGGCCGAATTGCAGGAGCTCGACCCGGCCAGGGTGCTGCTGGCCTGGCCCGAGGGCGAGCCGTTCCGGCTGGCCAAAAAGGCCGATTCGAGCTCGGTGCGCCTGTCGATCAAGCGCGACAAGGACTGGTTCGCGGCCAGCGGCGAGGTGCAGATCGACGAGAACCGCATCATGGACCTGCGCACCCTGCTCGATCTGCTGCGCGAGAACGGCAGCCGCTTCGTGGCGCTGGGCGACAACCAGTTCATGGCATTGACGACCGAACTGCACCGGCGCCTGATGGAGCTGTCGGCCTTCGGCACGCCGAGCGCGGACGGGGTCAAGGTGCATGCGCTGGCCAGCTTCGCGCTGGAAGAACTGGCGCAGGACGCCGGCAAGGTCACCACCGACAAAGCCTGGATCGCCCACCTGGCGCACATGGAAAGCAACGCGGCCTTCGTGCCGCAGATGCCGAGTACCCTGCAAGCCGAGTTGCGCGACTACCAGGTCGAGGGCTTCGAATGGCTGGCGCGCCTGGCCCACTGGGGCGTAGGCGCCTGCCTGGCGGACGACATGGGGCTCGGTAAAACCTTGCAGGCGCTGGCGCTGCTGCTCTCGCGCGCGCCGCAAGGCCCGGCGCTGGTGATCGCGCCGACCTCGGTGTGCATGAACTGGATCAGCGAGGCGGCGCGCTTTGCGCCAACCCTGAACGTGAAGCTGTTCGGCAGCGGCGACCGCGCCGCCATGCTCGATGAGGCGGGGCCGTTCGACCTGGTGGTCGCCAGCTACGGCCTGCTGCAACTGGAAGCGCCGGCGTTTGCCAGGGTGCGCTGGAACAGCATCGTGCTCGATGAAGCGCAGGCGATCAAGAACACCGCGACCAAGCGCTCGCAGGCCGTGATGGCGCTGCAAGGCGAATTCCGCATGGTGGCCACCGGCACGCCGCTGGAAAACCACCTGGGCGAGTTGTGGAACCTGTTCCGCTTCATTAATCCGGGCTTGCTCGGCACCAGCGACCAGTTCAACCTGCGCTTTGCCGGTCCGATCGAACGGGCGCAGACTGCAACAAAGACATCAACGCGCGCTGACGCCGGGGCGCGTTTGCGCCTGCGCCGTTTGATCCAGCCCTTCATTTTGCGCCGCACCAAGGCGCAGGTGCTGGCGGAACTGCCGCCGCGCACCGAGATCGTGCTGCCGGTCGACTTGACCGAAGAAGAGACGGCGCTGTACGAATCGCTGCGGCGCGATGCGATCGCCAAGCTGGCCGCGCTGGAAGTGCCCGAGAGCCAGAAGTCGATCCAGATCCTGGCCGAGATGATGAAGCTGCGGCGCGCCTGCTGCAATCCGGCGCTGGTGGCGCCCGAGCTGGGCCTGCAAAGCAGCAAGCTCACCGTGTTCGCGCGCCTGCTCGACGAGCTGCTCGACAACCGCCACAAGGTGCTGGTATTCAGCCAGTTCGTCGACCACCTGACCCTGATCCGCAAGCATCTGGACGAACGCGGGATCAAGTATCAGTACCTCGATGGCTCGACCCCGATGCAGGAGCGTAAAAAGCGGGTCGATGCGTTCCAGGCCGGCGAGGGCGATGTGTTCCTCATTTCGCTCAAGGCGGGCGGGGTCGGGATCAACCTGACGGCGGCGGACTACGTGATCCATATGGACCCGTGGTGGAATCCGGCGGTGGAAGACCAGGCCTCGGACCGCGCGCACCGCATGGGGCAGCAGCGGCCGGTGACCATTTACCGGCTGGTGGCACGGCATACGATCGAGGAAGGCATCGTCGAGCTGCACAAGCACAAGCGCGACCTGGCCGACAGCCTGCTCGAAGGCAGCGACGTCTCGGCGCGCATGTCGCCGGGGGATATGCTGCGCATGCTGCAGGAGGGCTTGCGGTAGGCCAGGAACGACGTGGTAGCGGTCGGAGTAGCGCCCTGCGCCATTCCATGACATCATGCGTTTTTATCAAGCGGCGCCAAAATCCATGGAAGAAGACAACGCATCGAGAAGCTCCCCCGACGCTCACGTGATCGGCGTGAAGTCATGGCTGGCCTACACCGGCGTCGTGATCCTCGCGGCCCTGCTGTTCGGCGTCGCGCTGCCGCTGGCGTTCAGCTACGGCAACGAGATCGCCGCCGCCGTCGTCTTCGCCATCTCGGCGATCGTGGTCGGCTACCGCTTCCTGCTGCTGCGCAGTATCCAGCTGTACTACGATGACGTGGGCGTGTGGCTCTACTCCGGCGTGCTGCCCTGGAAAAAAGGCGTCACCGGCGTCAAATGGCGCGACATGGAAGACGCCAGCTTCGCGCAGGGCTTCTGGAGCTGGGTCACGCGCTCTTACACCGTGCGCATCGGCCACCGTTTCACCAAGTCGAGCGAGATTGTCCTGACCAATATCGCCAACGGCAAACACACCGTCGCCACCCTCAACGCGCGGCAGCAGGAGATGATCCGCGCCGGCGCCATCGACTGATCTCCCCTCTTCAACCCGACAAAAGCGCGCAAGCGGCGCGATTGATGCTAATCTGACGCCCCGCCGCATGCGTGCGGCTGCTCCTGTCCCTGTCACTACAAGGCCCAACACAATGTTGAAAACGAAAATTGCGCTGGCTGTTTTAATGACGTGCTTCGCGCTGGCGCCCGCAGGCGCTGCCAAGCCGAAAAAACAGTCCCAAGCACACAGCACCAAGACGGTGAAAGCCGCCAAGCCAGGCAAACCCGCTAAATCAGGCAAAGCCGCCAAGCCGGCCAAGGCAGCGGCCATCGCCGCGCCGGTCGCCGCCGCCGTTGTCGCCAGCGCACCCGCCGCCGGCGCCGAACGCTCGCAGGACCGGCGCTTCAATACGGTCAGCATGCAGTTCCTCGGCGCGCTGTGGCGCATCGATCCGGAAAGCGCGATCTATTCCGGCAAATACGACGGCGCGGCCAACCTGACCATCCCGAGCGCCGCCACGCGCGCCGCGCAACTGGCGTTCGCCGACGAATGGCTGCAAAAGCTGGCCAAGCTCGATACGCGCCAATTGTCGGTCAGGCAGCGTACCGACCACGTCCTGCTGGTCAACAAGCTCAATGCCGACCGCTTCTACCTGACCACCCTGCGCGAGTTCGAATGGAATCCGGCGCTGTATAACATCGCCGCGCCGATCGATTTGATCATGGGTTCCGAATACGCGGCCAAGCCGCAGCGCCTGCGCACCCTGCTCAAGCGCCTGACCAATGTGCCGGCGTATTACCAGGCGGCCCAGGCGAGCATCGTCAACCCGACCCACGAACACACGCAACTGGCCTTGCAGCAGGCGCCCGGCACCATGACGGTGCTGGCGGACCTGGGCAAGGCGGCGCAGGAATCGATCCTGAACCAGGCCGAAAAGGACCTGTTCGCGCGCCGCATCGCGGCCGCCGGCGACGCCCTGATCGGCTACGTCAACTTCCTCACCGATCTCGATAAGACGCAGCAGGCCAACAACAGCGCGCGCTCGTTCCGGATCGGCAAGGCGCTGTACGAACAAAAATTCGGCCATGACATCCAGGCCGGCGTGAGCGCGGAGCAGATGTACCAGAAGGCGCTCGGCGCACGCGAGCAGCTGCTGGCGCGCATGGATACCCTGTCCGACGAGCTGTGGAGCAAGACCATGGGCGGCGCCGCCAAGCCGGCCGACCGCACCAAAAAAATCGGCATGGTGATCGACAAGCTGTCGGCCAAGCACGTCTCGCGCGAGGAGTTCTTCCCCGAGATCCGGCGCCAGATCCCGCTGCTGCAAGACTGGGTGGTGAAGAACAAGCTGCTCACGCTCGATCCGAAAAAGCCGCTGGTGGTGCGCGAAACGCCGCTCTACCAGCGCGGCGTGGCGGGCGCGAGCATCGATGCGCCGGGGCCGTATCGGCCGCAAGACCGCACCTTCTACAATGTGACGCCGCTCGACGGCCTCTCGCCCGAACAGGCCGAGAGCACCCTGCGCGAATACAACCACTGGATTTTGCAGATCCTGAACATCCACGAAGCCATTCCGGGCCATTACGCGCAACTGGTGTATGCGAACAAGTCGCCATCGTTGATCAAGTCGCTGTTCGGCAACGGCGCCATGATCGAAGGCTGGGCGGTGTACGGCGAGCGCATGATGCTCGAATCGGGCTATGGCGACAATACGCCGGAAATGTGGCTGATGTACTCGAAGTGGAACCTGCGCGTGGTCACCAACACCATCCTCGACTACAGCACACACGTGCTGGGCATGAGCGAAGCCGATGCGATGGACATGCTCACGCGCCAGGCCTTCCAGACGCGCAGCGAAGCGGGCGAGAAGTGGCACCGCGCCAAAGTGAGCTCGGTGCAGTTGACCAGCTACTTCAGCGGCTACAGCGAGATCATGGACCTGCGCGAGCAGCGCAAGCAGGCGCTCGGCGCGCGCTTCGAGCTCAAGCAGTTCCACGAACAGTTTCTCGGCTACGGCAGCGCGCCGGTGAAGATGATCAAAGAGCTGATGCAATAAGGAGAGCGCGATGCGCATAGTAATAGGTGTGATTCTTGCGGCGCTTGCCTTGTATGTCGTCGCCTGCGTCGGCCTGTTTCTGGCGCAGCGTTCCTTGATCTACTTCCCGCAGCCGCGCCGTTTCGGCACGCCCGATTCGCTCATCAAGCTGCCCGTGGACGGCGCCGTGCTGGACGTGTCGGTGCGGCTTGACACCGGGCCGCGCGCGCTCATTTACCTGGGCGGGAACGCCGAGGATGTCTCGGCCAGCCTGCCCTTCCTGGGCGAGACCTTTCCCGGACAGGCGCTCTATCTGCTGCATTACCGCGGCTACGGCGGCAGTACCGGCAAGCCGACCGAGGCGGCGCTGTTCGCCGATGCGCTGGCCCTGTTCGACATGGTGCAGGCGCGCCATCCGCAGGTGACCGTGATCGGGCGCAGCCTGGGCAGCGGCGTGGCGGTGCATCTGGCGAGCATGCGGCCAGTGGACCGGCTGGTGCTGGTGACGCCCTACGACAGCATCGTCGGCATCGCCGAACTGCAGTTTCCGTGGTTTCCGGTGACGCTGCTCTTGAGGGATACATTCGAGTCGGGCGTGTACGCCGCCAGGGTCAATGCCCCGACCACGCTGATCGTCGCCGGGAATGACGAGATGATCCCGCGCGCCAGTTCGGAACTGTTGATGACGCGCTTTCAACCCGGCGTGGCGCGCTATATCAATGTGCCGGACACGGGGCATAACGCGATTTCGGACAGCCCGCTGTACGGCCCGGGGCTGGCCGGCGAGACGCTGCGCCAGCCTGCGCTGAAGGCGTACTAGCCGTCTGCGCGGCAGAAGCGCGCCAGGGAGTTTGCCGCTATGCGCCCGGCTGGCGTTCCCGCAATCGCGGCGTGGGATCGGGCAGGCTCTTCAGGCACGCCGGAGCGGCGCGCTCGCTCAGGCATGCACGCCACTGCGCCGACCAGTCGTTATTGGTGGCGCTTGCGCAGCCGGTTTCGGGGGGGGGGTGCTTGCATGCCTCCTGTTCCGCTTTGAATAGCTTGAACTGCCAGGCATTCCATGCGAAGCTGGCGCGCTGCCGGTCCACCTCGCTGCTGGAAAAGACAGTGGGATCGACGCTGCCGATCGGCCCGGTCCATGTCTTTCCGCGATTGGCCGACACAAACAACAAAAATTTGTCGAAACTGAGCGGGTCGGTGATCTCCAGCTGATACTGGCCGCCCAGGATCCGGAAGCGCGATCTGTAATAAGCAAACGCTTGAAATGCGGCCTTCAACTGCGTGTTGGCGCCGGCCTGTAAAGGTGCATTGGGGTGAAGGTTGTCGCTGAAGGTGAGGCCACCGTCGTCGCTGACGACCAGCACCGAGCCGCCGCGCTTGCCGTCCGCTGTCATGAAACGAAAGACCGCTTTGTCGGTCAGCGCGTAGATGGTGTTTTCACTCATGCCGTAATCGACGCAATCGGGCAGATCGTCGTTGAATGAGGCCAGGGTCGTGGCGACATGCTTGCCTCGGTAGGTGATGTGAAACGCGGCAGCGAAGGCATCCCTGATCTTGCCGCTGTGAAATGCATCGTACTTGCCGAGGTGGGGCGCGTGGGCAGTCAGTGCGAACTGCGAGCCATCCGGTAGAGAACATGTCCGGTCTCGCCCATCCGCCGAGCGTTTTTCGGTCTCGCTCAAGCCGGGCTGGTGTTCCTGCTTGCCGGACCTGCACGCAGCCAGGGACAGCACGCCGACGCTTACAACGATTGCCAGTACAGCTTTTTTCACATGGTTCCCGGTTGTTATGTTATCCACAGATCAGAATAGAAATTCTCATGCGAACCAAGGTTAAGCAGCAGCGCCGCGGCGGGTGAGCGCTTGTCTGGCTGAAGCTGATATGCCAGTAAAACTTCTTGCTTGTTGATCTTGAATTTATGCACAAAAAACCCTGCAAGATCGCCCTTCTTTTCCTCGCCGATCGAAGGATCGCCAGCGATCATTTTGACGGCTTTGTCGACGACAACCTTGTCTTTAGGATGCAACTTTTATAGCCCTTGCAAAAGTTGGCGTGACAAGGATCGCCAACACAGTCATGCCCCAAATTGGTAGGGCGCAAGCAGTCCCGCTTTTGCCTCCTGAGCAGACAGCAAGGTATCTTTGATGAACTGCAACGGCAGATCGGGATTGTCTTCGACAGCCTTGCCAAGGCGTGCCCAATATTCAATCTGCTTTGGCACCGAGCGATGCCCGGCGGCCGCATGCGGCTTGGCCATTTCGATCAGTTCATCTGACAATTTCAGCGTAGTGGACATGGATTGACCTCCTGTACGTTTTAGTATGCAGCTGTCTGCACCCTTTTACAAGCGCTTGGACCATACGCTACATGACTGCCGGACTGGCCTGTTAACAAGCACTGTGGTATTTCGCGCACCTTCCGCTAACGTTGATTATAGGCAAGTTACTTGCCATATTGCATCGTTAGAATGTGTGAAGTTCTTGTTCAACTCCACGCAAAGGATACGCCATGACGCCAGGCCCAAACCCTGCCCTGCTCATCGCGCTGACAGCCATGGCCCTGGCCGGCTGCGCCAGCAAACCGCCGCCGGCCGCAGCGCCGCCAGCCGGCATCAAACCGCCCAACAGCCAGCTTGAACATTGCCCTGGCGCCTTGGGAACCCTGTCTTTCGGCAAAGATGCCGAGCAGTCCGGCACCTTGCCGCTGCTGCGCCTGATGGTGCGGGCGTCGAACTGTTTCACGCTGGCCGATGCCGCTCTCCATGACGGTAAGCGCACACTTACAGCATCCGATTACACCGCCACGCCCTCGCTCAGCTTCGGCGACGGCGCCGCTGTCGGGCGCCTCGGTTCCCTGCACGATATCGCCCTGCAACCGTCCACCCTGCTCACCTTGACCGACAAGCGCTCCGGCGCCGCCCTGGCGGTGGCGCAGGGCAGCGCCAGCCACTGGCGTTTCGGCGCGGCGGGCGGCTTTTTCAATGGGGGCTTCGCGGGCGCCGACAGCTACACCGGCACGCCGCAGGGCAAGGTGCTGGTGGCCGCCATGGTTGATTCATACAATCAAGTGGTGCGCTCGCTCAAGCGCCACGCGGCGCGCGCCGACGCCGACGCGCTCAGGCCGGCGCAGATGGCGCGGCATGATCCGCCACGTTCTCAATAAGCATCAACAAGTCGGTCACGCCGAGGTCGACGCCCGCCTGCGACAGCAAGGTGCTCGCCTGCCCCCGATGGTGGGTCTGGTGATTGAAAAAATGCAGCAGCAGGTCGCCGAAGCGCTTTTGCGAGCGAATCCCTTTGGTGCTGGCGTAATGCAGCACATGGTCGAGGTCGGCGTCGGCCAGCTGCGCGAGCCATCCCCCGATCAGCTCGTCGAGCCAGCGCCGGTGCGCGGCCAGCATGGCCAGCTCGTCGCTGTAGACGGCGTCGAGCGCGCCTGGTGCGGGCAGCGCCAGCACCGCATCGAGCGCGGCAAAGCGCGCCGGATGGGTGGCGAAACGCCGCAGCCAGATGGTATCGGCCGCCACCAGGTGATTGAGCGTGCCGAGCAAGGAACCGAAGAACGCGCCACGCCCGGCCGCCAGTTCGTGCGCGGGCAGCGTGGCCGCGGCGTCGACGATTTTCTGGTTCATCCAGCTGTTGTAGCTGGCCATCAATCGAAGGTGACTCAGTTCAGACATGGTAACCCCTTGCACGCAATTGTTGGAGGACGGCGCCGTGGCCGCTGAGCAGCACCGACAGGCGGATCACGCTGCCGCTGCGAAATGTCAGCACATACATGGCGCAGTACGAACGGTAGCGCACGCTGCGCAGGTCGCGCCACGCCTCGTTGCGCCGGCCGCCCCACGGCGTGATGAACACAATGCCGCCATCGTCAACCTGGCCGCGCGTCATGATGCCTTCGCACAGGCAGTAGACGCCGCCGATGGCCAGCGCGAGCGCCAGCACGATCAAGGCCGGGTAATTGTCGTGCTCGCGCGAGAACGCCACCCAGGCCAGCACAGCCACGCCCAGCAATTGCAGGATGCCGAGCCGTTCCAGGAAAGGCGCGAACACCAGGGAGCCGTCGCCGGCGCCGAGGCGCAGGCGCGCGCCGATCCAGCGCACGGCGAACCAGGCGGCAAAGGCACCGAACAAACCTGCGGCAAGCACCGACACAATCACTCCTCCAGGAAACGCAGCGTGTCATTGTGCCTCACATCGCGCGCGCCTGCTGCGGCCCCTGTGCAATGACGCACAAGCATCGTGCCGGGACGCTCCGGTGCATCAGGAAGATATTTGATTCCCGTACGGTAGAATTATTTCCGGCTGTTACTTCCCGTGAACCGTCCCGAAGGCTGGCCGCCCAGCGCGGTACCCCCTCTACGCCCCCAACCGAGCTCTTCCCTGCAAGCACGCGCAGCCTTCCCGTATGTTCAAGACAGAAAAATGGAGACATCATGGACATCAAGCACTCTCTCGGCCGCCGCGCGGCTTCCTTACTGCTGTGCCTGCCAGCGTGCGCGCTGGCCCAGGTCCAGGCCGGCCCCGGCGCCTGGAGCGGCAACCAGACCTGGGGCGCGGACAGCGTCAACGGCGGCAACCTGAGCGGCTACTTTTACTGGCCCGCCACGCAACCGGTGCTGGGCGGCAAGCGCGCGCTGGTGATGGTGCTGCATGGCTGCCAGCAAACGGCGGCCGGCGACGTCATCGATGCCGGCGCGGACAAGGGCTTTAACTGGAAGGGGGTGGCCGACCAGTACGGCGCCGTGGTGCTGGCGCCTAACGCCACCGGCAATGTCTCCGGCAGCCATTGCTGGGATTACAGCCTCGGCAACCACAACCGCGCCAGCGGGCACGATGGCGTGCTGCTGAACCTGGTCAGCCGTTTCCTGGCCGATGCGCGCTACGCCATCGATCCAGACCAGGTGTACGTGACGGGCCTGTCCTCGGGCGGCGGCCAGACCATGGTGCTGGGCTGCCTCGCGCCGGATGTGTTTGCCGGCATCGGCATCAACGCGGGGCCGCCGCCGGGCACCACCACCATGCAGATCGGCAGCGTGCCGTCCGGGTTCAACGCGAACACGGCGGGCAACAAGTGCATGACGATGGCCGGCGCCCAGCAAGGCAAGTTCGCCACCCAGATCGCCAGCGTCATCTGGGGCAGCAACGATTACACGGTGGCGCCCGCCTACGGGCCGATCGATGCGGCGGCCATGCGCATCGCCTATGGCGGCGTGTTCACCAGGGGTGCGCAGGTGCTGGTGCCCGGCGGCGGCGGCAACACGCCCTATACCGACGGCAACGGCAAGCTGCGCACCTCGGAAATCGCGGTGAGCGGCATGGGCCATGCGTGGCCGGCCGGTCCCGGCGGCCAGAACGGCCACTTCGTCGACCCCACCAAGGTCGATTACCCGGCCTTTGTGATGGATTTCTGGTTCAGGAACAACCTGCGGGCGAGCGCCATTGCGGCGCCGCTGATGACGGTCTGCACGGCCAGCGTGGCGGGCAACGCCGCCACCATCGGCGGCGCCGCCGTGGATGCGGGCGGGACCATCGGCAGCTACCGGGTGGCGCTCTCCGGCGCCACCCCGGTCAATGACGCGCAAGCCGGCAGCGGCGCCGCCTTCAGCATCGCTTACGCGCTGGCCAACGGCTACTACAGCGGCACTGTCACGGCCACCAGCGCGCGCAGCGGCCAGACCTCGGCGCCCTGCACCCTGCCCCAGTTCCTGGTGGGACCGGCGCCGGCCGTGCAGCCGCCGGCCGGCTTGAAAGCCGGCGCCGCCAGCGCCAGCAGCATCGCCCTGTCGTGGAGCGCGGCCGCCGGCGCCAGCGGCTACAACCTCTACCGCAACGGCGGCAAGGTCACGCCGAGCCCGCTCACGGGCACGTCCTACACCGATACCGGGCTGGCCGCCTCCACCAGCTACACCTATCAGGCCTCGTCGTTGGCGGGCGCGGTCGAAAGCGGCTTGTCGGCCGGCGTGAGCGCCAGCACCAGCAGCGGCTTTATCTGCAGCACGGTCACGGCCAGTAACTTTGCCCACGTGCAGGCTGGGCGAGCGCACGCCAGCGGCGGCTTTGCGCTGGCCAACGGGTCGAACCAGAACATGGGCCTGAACAACCTGTTCTACATCCAGACCCTGGCGCAGACCTCGGCCGGGCATTACGTGCTCGGCCACTGCCCGTAAGGGCGGCGCGGACAGCGCCCGGCCCCGATTAACGCACCGCGATGGTTGACGCACCTCACGCGCGCGATCGCTGCGGCTCCTAATCTGGACGTGCCAGGCAGGCCGTCATCATGGCGATGGCGGTCGCGCCTGGCTTCACTGTCAAGGAGCCGCCATGTCTACTTATCTTCCAACCTTGCGCGCCACCCGTCCTGCCCGCGTGGGTGCCGCGCTCGCCGTGATCGCGCTGGCGCTTCCCGGCCTGGCGCTGGCCGGCAGCAACTGGTCGTCCGTGGGATCGACCGGCACGCCGGATGAGTCGTGCAGCGACAGGGTGTCGTTCCACAATAACGATGCCGGCCTCGTCAGCGGCGCCACATCCCTGAGCTGCACCATCCGTTACCAGGTGCATGATACCTGGGACGGCAACGGCATCTTGAGCGTGTATTCGGGCGCGCGGTTTACCGACAACGGTATCTATTCCGAAGTGCGCACGCGCCTGCGTTCGCACAATACCGCCACCGGCGCCTTGAGCACCCTGGCGACCCTGTCGAGCAACAGCTATGCGCCGGCGGCCACCCCGCAAACGCGCTACCTGAGCAACTGCGTGGCGCTGAACTTCAACGCCAACAGCTACTTCATCGAGGTGGACCTGGTGCGCAGCGCCTCGCCCGTCGGCGCGATTCCCGGCTTGCCTGTGCTGGGACAACTGCGCCTGCTGCACTGCCAGTAAGGCCATGCGCCCACCTGTAGCGCGCCGCCAATGCCCCAAGGGAGAGCAATGATGCGACTGATTCCCGACACCGCCCTGCTGGCCGTGATCGTCATGCTGGGCGCCTGCGGCAGCGACGACGATCCGCCGGCCGCACCGGCGCAGGCGCCGCCGGTGCTGGCCGCCGCCGCTGCGCCCGAACCGGCG
>NZ_WHJF01000449.1:0-346 GCF_011682185.1 Massilia genomosp. 1 | reverse complement strand
TCATGGTGTGGGCGTTTTGATTAAGCTTCAGAAACTAAATCATGCCAGAAATGGGCGCCCACTCCCACCTTTTCGCTTGCGCTGCCAAGCAATTTTCATCCGTTCCGCTAGTTTTGCAAGAGGCTCATACGCCTATCGTTTCACGGCAAATTCTCACGATAAGCACCCTGTCGTTAAGCTTCCTGGATGACTTGTCTCGGTTATTCAGCAGCACGACGGACGTAACCAATCACCTCCCCGCAGACAATTTTTCTGCCTGGAAACTCAGTTCAATGTATGATGTGCAATCTTGTTAAAAAAGCCCACGCCTCTCACTGATTTCGACCTGCGCCAGATGGATGAAGAA
>NZ_WHJF01000448.1:0-346 GCF_011682185.1 Massilia genomosp. 1 | reverse complement strand
ACCTACTTTCACACTGGTTGCAGCACTATCATCGGCGTAAAATCGTTTCACGGTCCTGTTCGGGATGGGAAGGGGTGGTACCGATTTACTATGGTCATCAGGCATAACTTGGTCAGCTGGTGCTCCCGAACGGGCAGCACTAGCTTGAATCTGGAAGAAGTATCGTTTTATTGTATTACTTTGGGTAGTGATTGCGTATCAACACAAAACACAACGCGTATTTCTTATCTCTGTACCTGCTAAGGTTATAGGGACAAGCCGTACGGGCAATTAGTATCAGTTAGCTTAATGCATTACTGCACTTCCACACCTGACCTATCAACGTCCTGGTCTCGAACGACCCTTT
>NZ_WHJF01000447.1:0-352 GCF_011682185.1 Massilia genomosp. 1 | reverse complement strand
ATCGGCTTGTCGCCAATGAGCACCAGGCCGGTGGACGGCTTCCAGTCTTCGTCGACCATGACCCAGCATGCCTTGGACTCTTCGCCGTCCATTGGCTTGCCCAGCATGGCCGGCGCGCTTGAGCTGGCCGACGACGAGCCGGTCAGGTTGGTCCAGCTTTGCGACAGGCTTTCCCAGTGCGGATTGAACTTCCACTCCTTGCCTGTCCAGACGCGCCCCCAGCTCACCGCTCCTGCCGTGCTCGACAGTTTCATGTCGTCCACCGCGATGGTCGCGCTGCCGTTGGGGATCGAGATCGACAGCCCGTTCGGGGACACATTTTGCTGGGCGAAGACAGATGTCGTTGCCATGC
>NZ_WHJF01000446.1:0-355 GCF_011682185.1 Massilia genomosp. 1 | reverse complement strand
CCATTGCTGACAAACGGCACGTGAGGGCACCGCGATATCAAGTCAACAATTCAAATAACAAATTGATTTCGTCCAATAAGCCAGGAATCCGAAGGATGGTTTGCGACTTGCCATGGCAGCATTCGGAGACACATTGCCAATTAACTATAGCATGAAAAATTTCGAAATATTGCTCTAACGTTGAAATGCGGAATTTTGTACAACCGCCACCACAACAGGCGGTTTTAAAGGCGCACGCGCGGCGCGCACGCTGTCGCGCCATGACAATCCGGCTGTGGCGCCGGTAACGGCCGCATCATTCCCGACATAATCTCGCGCGTGCTCCGGTAATGTTACTTGGTGTCGATGAACAGAC
>NZ_WHJF01000445.1:0-357 GCF_011682185.1 Massilia genomosp. 1 | reverse complement strand
GAAACTGAACCCGATTCATCGTCGCCATAATCTTCTCCCGCCTGCGCCACCGCGCACGCATATGCAAGGTTGGACACGTAACGGCGACCAAAGTTCAGTTATGCTGAAGATCAGCGCTAATCACCTATATGTTTGCGGCGCTTTTTGGCGCGCGCCTGTGACTGGAACAGATTCCCAGGGCGGTACACTAGTGCATGAAATGAGCCACTTTACAGCGGTTGCGGGCACACGGGAGCCTCTTGCAAAACTAGCGGAACGGATGAAAATTGCTTGGCAGCGCAAGCGAAAAGGTGGGAGTGGGCGCCCATTTCTGGCATGATTTAGTTCTAACGCTTAATCAAAACGCCCACACCATGA
>NZ_WHJF01000444.1:0-357 GCF_011682185.1 Massilia genomosp. 1 | reverse complement strand
GTGTACATGGTCGTCCTCGCCGTCGAACTCCACCAGTTCCGCTTCAAAGTCCGTGCAGACGCTGGAGCATATCGGCCGCAGGTCGTCAAGAATCTCTTTTGTGAAGACTTCACGGCGGTATTTTGTTACGAATACCAAATGTACGTGCATGAGGAAAACACAGTGTCTTCCGTGGCGAATGTCATTGTAATCACTCATAGACCAAACTATAATCGAAGCATGCAACGACTACAAGCCTATCAATACGAACTGATGCCAGATGGCGAGCAAGAGCGCAATATGCGCCGCTTCGCTGGCGCGTGCCGATTCGTCTGCAACAAGGCGTTGGCGATGCAAAAAGAGAATCATGAGGCCGGT
>NZ_WHJF01000443.1:0-357 GCF_011682185.1 Massilia genomosp. 1 | reverse complement strand
AGACACTGCACTGGCTGCATATCGCCGCGACCGCCACCCATACCTGGTACGGCGTGCATGCCAAGCGCGGCATGGAGGCGATCGCCGCGCATGGCATCTTGCCAAATCGGCTGGGCGTTCTCGTGCATGATTGCTGGGCGCCGTACTGGACGCTCGATTGCATACACGCCCTGTGCAACGCCCATTTGCTGCGCGAACTGGTCTATGTGCAGGAACTGACCGGCCAGGCTTGGCCCGAGCGAATGGGCAAGTTCCTCTGCCAAACCAACGCGCTGTGCGAGGCGGTCCGACAAAAAGGCATGGTACTGAGCGGCGCCGACGTCGCCGCCTTCGGCACGCTTTACGATCAGATATTGC
>NZ_WHJF01000442.1:0-358 GCF_011682185.1 Massilia genomosp. 1 | reverse complement strand
ATAGAAATAGGCAATCAGCCGATAGTCCTGTGTATTTCCGTGCATGCCATTGGTTTGTAAGATGCGTCACCTGTCCGACATTCAAGGAGACCACATGTCCAGCCATCACCATCCGCACCAGAAAGTTGTACTCATTACCGGCGCCAGCAGCGGCATCGGCGCCGCCACCGCGCGCTGGCGTGGACGCCACGGTTACCGCCTGGTGCTCGGTGCGCGCCGCGCCGACCGCCTCACCGCCCTGGTCGCCGAGATCCGCAACGAAGGCGGCGTAGCCGAAAGTTTCGCGATGGATGTGCGCCGCCTGGAAGATGTGCAAGGCTTCGTGGCCTTCGCGCTGGACGTGTACAAGCGCGTCGAC
>NZ_WHJF01000441.1:0-359 GCF_011682185.1 Massilia genomosp. 1 | reverse complement strand
AAAGGGTCGTTCGAGACCAGGACGTTGATAGGTCAGGTGTGGAAGTGCAGTAATGCATTAAGCTAACTGATACTAATTGCCCGTACGGCTTGTCCCTATAACCTTAGCAGGTACAGAGATAAGAAATGCGCGTTGTGTTTTGTGTTGATACGCAATCACTACCCAAAGTAATACAATAAAACGATACTTCTTCCAGATTCAAGCTAGTGCTGCCCGTTCGGGAGCACCAAGCTGTACAAGTTATGCCTGATGACCATAGTAAATCGGTACCACCCCTTCCCATCCCGAACAGGACCGTGAAACGATTTTACGCCGATGATAGTGCTGCAACCAGTGTGAAAGTAGGTCATCGTCAGGCT
>NZ_WHJF01000440.1:0-360 GCF_011682185.1 Massilia genomosp. 1 | reverse complement strand
AAGTGTACATGGTCGTCCTCGCCGTCGAACTCCACCAGTTCCGCTTCAAAGTCCGTGCAGACGCTGGAGCATATCGGCCGCAGCTCGTCAAGAATCTCTTTTGTGAAGACTTCACGGCGGTATTTTGTTGCGAAGACCAAATGTAGGTGCATGAGGAAAACACCGTGTCTTCCGTGGCGAATTTCATTGTAATGACTCATAGACCAAACTATAATCGAAGCATGCAACGACGACAAGCCTATCAATACGAACTGATGCCAGATGGCGAGCAAGAGCGCAATATGCGCCGCTTCGCTGGCGCGTGCCGATTCGTCTACAACAAGGCGTTGGCGATGCAAAAAGAGAATCATGAGGCCGGTA
>NZ_WHJF01000043.1:0-54888 GCF_011682185.1 Massilia genomosp. 1 | reverse complement strand
CCTACTTTGATCGCCTTGGCATGCCTCGCCTCACATAACCTCAACTACTCGAACCGCCCGGTGCGGACCCGCATGCCGGGTGGTGTGGCAGGGGAGCAGCTATATTTAGCTGCCCCCTATGCCGATGCCTGCTGATTCAGGCACGTGGTTCAGGCAAGTGGTTCAGGAAAGTTCAGTGGGGGCGGGAATGGCGCGCGCGGGAAGCGCCCGCGCGCTGGTGGCGCTGGTGTTACAGCCCGCCCCAGAGGGCATTGAGGGCGGCCACGGCGGCGATGCCGGCCGTCTCGGTACGCAGGATGCGCGGCCCCATCGACAGCGCCAGCGCGCCGCGCGCCATGGCATGGTCTTCTTCCTGCACGCTGAAGCCGCCTTCCGGGCCGATCATCAGCGAGACCGCCTGCGGCGGCTGGTGCCTGGCCCAGTCGGCCAGCGACTGGCCGCCGCGCGGACTGAGCAAAATGCGCTTGTGCAGGTCTTGCTGGGCGCACCACTGGTGCAGCTCGTCTACCGGGGCCAGGCGCGCCAGGCGGTTGCGTCCGCTCTGCTCGGAGGCGGCCACGATCACGCCCTGCCAGTGCGCCAGTTTCTTTTCGGCGCGCTCGCCAGACAAGCGCACCACGCAGCGCTGGGCCGCCAGCGGGACGATCGCCGCCACCCCCATCTCGACCGCCTTTTCGATGATCCAGTCCATCTTGGACGCTTCGGGCAGGGCCTGGGCCAGGGTGATTTGGTAGGGCAGTTCGACATCGCGCGCCACAAACGCCTTGACGGTGACGCTGGCGCGGCGCTTGTCCACGCTGGCCAGGTGGGCGATGTATTCGCCGCCATCGCCATTGAACAGGCACAGTTCGGCGCCGACCTGCAAGCGCAGCACGTGCAGATGGTGGGCGACCGCTTCGGGCAGGTCGAGCGTGAGGCCAACCGCCAGCGGCACGGAACAATAGAAACGGGGCATGAAATCCTGTGAAAGAGTTGAGGGCGTAGTCGAGGCCGGCAGGCGCGGCAAGTGCTTCATTTTAATTCGCCACCCTGTGGTCTGGTAAAATACTTGACCCGGTACGCCAAGCAGCGCCACCCGCATTTCCAATCCTACGACCTCACAGATTCGACCCATGAAAACGACGCTCCCCACCACTTTGATGGCCAACGCGATCCGCGCGCTGGCAATGGACGCAGTGCAACAGGCTAATTCCGGCCACCCAGGCATGCCGATGGGCATGGCGGAAATCGCGGTGGCGCTGTGGGCCGGCCACTACAAGCACAATCCGTCCAATCCGAAGTGGCTCAACCGCGACCGCTTCCTGCTCTCGAACGGCCACGGCTCGATGCTGCATTACGCGCTGCTGCACCTGTCGGGCTACGACCTCTCCATGGCCGACCTGAAGAATTTTCGCCAGATGCATTCGAAGACCCCGGGCCACCCGGAAGTCGACATCACGCCAGGCGTGGAAACGACCACCGGCCCGCTCGGCCAGGGCATCGCCAACGCGGTCGGCATGGCCTTGTCGGAATACCTGCTGGCGGCTGAATTCAACAAGCCGGGCTTCGACGTGGTCGATCACTACACCTACGCCTTCCTGGGCGACGGCTGCCTGATGGAAGGCATTTCGCACGAAGTGTGCTCGCTGGCCGGCACCCTGGGCCTGAACCGCCTGATCGCCCTGTACGACGACAACGGCATCTCGATCGACGGCAAGGTTGAAGGCTGGTTCACCGACGACACCCCGAAACGCTTCGAATCGTACGGCTGGAACGTGATCGCCGCCGTCGACGGCCACAGCGTGGCGGCGGTCGATGCCGCCATCGCCGAAGCGAAGCTGTCGTCCAAGCCAACCCTGATCTGCTGCAAGACCATCATCGGCAAGGGGTCGCCCAACCTGCAAGGCGGCGACAAGGTACACGGCGCCGCGCTGGGCGAGAAGGAAGTGGCGGCCGTGCGCGAGCACCTGCTGTGGACCTCGGTCCCGTTCGAGATCCCGGCCGAGGTGTATACCGCCTGGGACGCCAAAGAGCACGGCGCCGCGCTGGAAGGCGAGTGGAACACCAAGTTCGCCGCCTACCGCGCGCAATACCCCGAGCTGGCCGCCGAATTCGAGCGCCGCATGAAGGGTGAGCTGCCGGCCGACTTTAGCGCCACCCTGGACGCGGCGATTGCCGCCTGCGTCGAGAAGAAAGAAAACATCGCCACCCGCAAGGCCAGCCAGAACGCGATCCAGGCGCTGGCGCCGACCTTGCCGGAATTTTTGGGCGGCTCGGCCGACCTGACCGGTTCCAACCTGACCAACTGGAAAGAGTGCATCGCGCTGCGTTCCGGTAAACCTGGCAACCACATCAACTACGGCGTGCGCGAGTTCGGCATGAGCGCCATCATGAACGGTATCGCCCTGCACGGCGGCTACATTCCGTTCGGCGCCACCTTCCTCACCTTCTCCGACTACAGCCGCAACGCGCTGCGCATGGCCGCGCTGATGAAACTGCGCTCGATCTTCGTGTTCACCCACGACTCGATCGGCCTGGGCGAAGACGGCCCGACCCACCAGTCGGTCGAGCACGTCTCGTCCTTGCGCCTGATCCCGAACCTGGACAACTGGCGTCCATGCGACACCGTCGAGTCCGCTGCCGCCTGGGGCGCCGCCGTCCAGCGCAAGGATGGCCCGTCGACCCTGATCTTCTCGCGCCAGAACCTGCCGTTCCAGGAACGTACTGCGGCCCAGATCGCCGACATCGCGCGCGGCGGCTACGTGCTGCAAGACGTGCCTGAGCCCAAAGTCATCCTGATCGCCACCGGCTCCGAAATTGAACTGGCGACCAAGGCCGCCAGCGCGCTGGCCGCCGAAGGCATCCTGGTGCGCGTGGTGTCGATGCCCTCGACCGACGTGTACGACCGCCAGGACGCCGCCTACAAGGCCAGCGTATTGACCCGTGGCGTGCCGCGCGTGGCGATCGAAGCGGGCGTCACCGACTTTTGGTATAAATACGTTGGCCTGGAAGGCGCTGTGGTCGGGATCGACACCTTTGGCGAATCGGCGCCCGCGCCGGTGCTGTTCAAGCACTTCGGTTTCACTGTCGAGAACGTGGTGGCCAAGGTCAAGTCGGTACTGACGAACTAAGTACCCGCCCATAAATAACTGTGATTTTTGTCTTCCATAGCCGGCGCGCTGCGGCGTTGCCCTCCACTAGCAGTGCTTGCACTGCTAGTGGAGGGCGCCTTGCATCGCATCCGGCTATGTTCGCCAAAATCTCACACATATTTCTGCGCGGGTACTTAATTGAAGCGCAGGCGGCGCCCGGGCGTCGCCGCCCACCCATTTTTATCACTCAGGAGCAAAGTAATGACGATCAAAGTTGCAATCAACGGTTATGGCCGTATCGGCCGCAATGTCCTGCGCGCTTTCTACGAAGGCGGCAAGAAACACGACATCCAGATCGTGGCGATCAACGACCTGGGCGATGCCAAGTCGAACGCGCACCTGACCCGTTACGACACGGCGCACGGCAAGTTCCCGGGCACCGTCACGGTCGAGGGCGACAACATGATCGTCAATGGCGATGCCATTCGCGTGTTCGCGCAGCGCAATCCTGCTGAAATTCCGTGGGGCGAATTGAAAGTGGACGTGGTCCTGGAATGCACCGGTTTCTTCACCACCAAAGAAAAAGCCTCGGCCCACCTGAAGGGCGGCGCCAAGAAAGTCATCATTTCGGCGCCGGGCGGTAAAGACGTGGACGCCACCATCGTGTTCGGCGTCAACGAAGGCGTCCTGAAAGCGAGCGATACGGTCATTTCGAACGCCTCATGCACCACCAACTGCCTGGCCCCGCTGGTCAAGCCGCTGAACGATGCGATCGGCCTGGAAACCGGCCTGATGACCACCGTACACGCCTACACCAACGACCAGGTGCTGTCGGACGTGATGCATGAAGACCTGCGCCGCGCCCGTTCGGCCACGATGAGCATGATCCCGACCAAGACCGGCGCCGCCGCCGCGGTCGGCCTGGTGCTGCCTGAACTCAATGGCAAGCTGGACGGTTTCGCGATCCGCGTACCGACCATCAACGTCTCGCTGGTCGACCTGACCTTCATCGCCAAGCGCGACACCACCGTGGACGAAGTCAATGCCCTGATGAAAGCGGCATCCGAAGGCGCCTTGAAAGACGTGCTGACGTACCAGACCGAGCCGCTGGTATCGATCGACTTCAACCACAACCCGGCCTCGTCGAATTTCGATTCGACGCTGACCAAAGTGTCGGGCCGCCTGGTGAAAGTATCGTCGTGGTACGACAACGAATGGGGTTTCTCGAACCGCATGCTGGACACCACGGTTGCACTGATGAACGCCAAGTAATTGTCGGCCACATCGACAACGACGCCCTCCGGGGCGTTTTTTTCGCCCTGAAGGCGCTGGCCGGGGGCGAAAAAATCGCGCGTATCGACAAGCGCTCCCTCCGGTGCCTGCCCTGCCGCTGCGAAAAGTCAATTCGCTGAAGCACGACCGCGTAGCCGATACTGCTGGTCCGATCCAGCACAAGCCGCCTTATGGGACCCATCGCGTACGCACTCTGCCAAAAGCCAGTCATCGGGCTGCTCATGTATATCACCGGCGCGTGCGCCTTTGCGCCGCTGATCAAGGAGCAGCCGTTGGCGCTGACCGAAGCCGGGGCCGTTGCCGCTGCCGCGTTTTCGGTTCCGGTGGACAAGAGCTACGCGCTCGACCTGACGTTTGCGTTTGCGCATGCCGAGGCGATGAAGCGGGACGACATCGTTGGCACGCGTTACGACAAACACTGCGAGCCCGGCGGACACCATGCGGACATTCCGGTCGCACAGTCAGCTGGACTTGGCCGCCCGATCCCGTTTCATGTGCTGGTGCAGCGCACACACCGGGGTCAGAGCTTTAATTAGCAATAATTTGCTCAGGTTCCCACCGGGGTCTGACCTCTGATTCGTAATTTTTTCCTTGAATCGCGGGACGATGACCGTGCCGGAGGCAGGCATGCCCCTGCGTGCCGGCCACCGGCAGGCAAATACACCGCTTTTCGATGCGGCTTAGTAAAAATTTCTAATCAGAGTTCAGACCCCGGTTGTGGGCTAGGGTAACAATTTCTGATTAAAGCTCTGACCCCGGTTGTAAGGGGTTGCCGTGGGGAGCGTTAGGACGATTCCTGCGGCGTGCGGCGGGCGCTTATTTGTAGACGCCCGATCCCACCATCATGTCGTCCACCCGTTCGATATAGCCCGACTTGTTCTCGACCGCCTTGGTCACCGGATTGGGCCATTTGAAATCGACCCAGCCTTTGCCGGCGGGGGACTTGGCCAGGTCGGCCATCTCTTTGATCATCAACTTGCCGTTGCTGTCGGCTAGCGCCATCAGGTTTTTGCCGACAATCTTGGGATTGTTGCCGTGCGCGAGGCAGACGCCGTTCAGGTCGTATACATAGACGTACAGATCGCGGTCGTGATATTCCTTGTTGGCCGTGTCGCTGATGGCCGCGAAGCCCTTGGCTTTGTCGGTCTTGATCAGCGCGATGGCTTTCTTGACCATCGCGACCGCTTCGTCGGAACCACCTTTGTCGGCCGACCACGCCGCTCCCGGCAGGGCCAGCAGGGCGACGCTGAACAAGCTTGCGGAAAACAGTGTTCTCATCAATACACTCCCCATCTCGACCATGGCGCGTTGTTGCGTGGAACCATTATGCCGACGTTCTTTTGCTTGTCACTCGCTTTCCTGAAATATCGCGTTCTGGCGAACAAATACATGCGCAAAAACCGCAGTTTTTTCTGAACTGAATTACCTACAGCGGATTTGGCAGAACGTCATCTTTTTCCTGGGTGAATTCGTCAGAAAACAACATTAAAGACGGCGAAATGAGCTTGTATGGTGAAGTTGTTTGCTTCCCCGACGTGTTCATGCGAAATTTGTCATCATTCATACATATAAATGGGTTTCAAAAACAAGAGTCAATTTTCCACGGCCGAATATCTCACCTGGAGTTATCTTGAAAAAACACTTTGTATTGAAACAGAGCGTCCTCGCCGTCGCGCTTGCCTTGGGTTCCTCGCACATCGTCCTGGCGCAACAGGCTGCCGCGCCACCGACCGCCACCGTGTATATCACCGGTTCGAACCTGAAACGCATCGGCAAGGAAGGCGCCCAGCCGATCCAGGTCATCACTGCCAAGGATATCCGCGACAGCGGCGCCGCCACCGTCACCGAACTGATGCGTAAAGTGCCGTCGATGGGCAGCGACGTCAACCTCGACACCAACGACGGCGGTTTTTCGCGCGGCGCGTCGACCGCCTCGCTGCGCGGCCTGGGCTCGACTTCAACCCTGATCTTGCTCAATGGCCGGCGCATGACGCCGGCCGCCTATGCCGACCCGAACAAGGGTAATTCGACACTGTACGACTTGAATTCGATTCCGCTGTCGGCCCTGGAACGGGTGGAAATCCTCAAGGATGGCGCCTCGGCCGTGTACGGCTCGGATGCGATCGGCGGCGTGATCAACTTCATTACCAAGACCAATTACCAGGGCGCCGAGGTGGCGGCCCGCGCCAGCGCCAATGACGATGGCAAGTTCGCCCGCAAGGGCGCCAACATCTTCTGGGGCAAGGGCGATGTGGAAAGCGATGGCTACAATGTGTTCATTAGCGCCGACGTGTCCAACCGCGACCGTGTGAAACGCGCGGACGTCAAGGACATCGAATTCGAGACCTACCAGCAGATCAATGGCCGCTTCGCCACGCCGTACGGCAGCACGGTTTCCGGCGTGACCTCGTTTTACCGTGAAAGCGTGCCGGGCAGCAAGAACTTCGCCGTCAACCGCAGCAATATGGCCGAGCGCCTGGTCACCCGCACCAGCTGCGATCCGTCGCAGCAACTGGTCGGCGCCACCAAGATGGGCATCGCTCCCACCAGCGTGTTCATCGGGCGCACCTTTTGCAACTACGACACCACCCAATTTCTCGAAGGGATAGGCGAGGGCAAGGATGCCAGCGTCATGACGCGCGCCGTGTTGAAACTGGGCCAGAACGCCAAGGCCTTCGCCGAGGCGGCTTACTCGCGCACCGAGCGTGCCTACACCGCCGCCCCGATTACCATCGGCCAGTCCGCGACCACCAACTTTACCAGCGAGAGCGTGGGGCAACCGTACCAGACCATCCTGGAAATCGGCCACCCCGACAATCCGTTCCCGAATGCGCGCGCGTCGGTCGGGCACCGCTTTGTGAACCTGCGCGGCGGTTCCAACACCCTGAACGACAATACGCGCGTGCTGGCGGGGCTGCAGGGCACGCTTGGCAGCTGGGACTGGGAAACGGCCGTGCTGTACAACCAGACCACCAAGGAAGACACCGATTACGGCCGCCTGTACTTGCCGACCTTGCGCAAGATTAATGCTGGCGCGACCATCGCGTCCATCAGCGCCGATCCGAGCGTCGGGCATAACGTGGTCAGCGACGACAAGGCCTCGATCCTGCACTGGGATGGCAAGGTCAGCACGCAGTTCGGCCAACTTGGCGGCGGGGCGATGGGCCTGGCGGTGGGCGCCGAATTGCGTCGCGAAAAGATCAAGCTGATCCCCGATCCGGTGCTGCAGCGCGGCGATATTTTCGGCCTGGCCAATACCAAGATCGACGGCGAACGCGACATCAAGTCGGCCTTCATCGAGCTGCGCACGCCGTTCCTGAAGAACGTCGAGATGGACTTCGCCGGCCGGCTCGACAAATACCCAGGCATCAAGACCAATTTCGTGCCGAAAGTGGGCGCCAAGTGGACCGTGAGCGACAGCCTGGCGCTGCGCGGCACCTATGGCCGCGGTTTCCGTGCGCCGGCGCTGGTGCAGGTGACGCCGGGCGGCGCCCAGTTTTTTCTGACTAACATCGCCGATCCGCGCCGCTGCGAGCCCGATGAAGAAACCCCGCGCGATGGCGCGACCGAACTCGATTGCAACAAGTCGGCGGCCGCCACCGGCGGCGCCAACCCCGACCTGGTACCGGAAAAATCGAAGAGCATTTCCTTCGGCCTGTTGTTCTCGCCGACCTCGTATCTCGACCTTGGCCTCGATTTCTACAAGATCCGCAAGGAAGGTGAAGTCGCGCTCGGTCTGGCCGCCGACGCGCTCAAGAACGAGGCCCGGGTCCCGGGCAACGTGTTGCGCGACCCGAACCCGGCCAACTGGGTGCGTGACGCCAACGGCAACGTGATCCAGAACAGCGGTCCGCTACTGATGGTCAAGACGCCGTGGATGAACCAGGGCGCGACCGAAGTGCGCGGCGTCGATCTGGACGTGGCTGTCCGCAAGAACCTGGGCGAATGGGGAACCCTCAACGCCAAGCTGAGCTCGACCTTCCTGGATTACTATGCCCTGGCCGGGACTGCGGGCGATCCCGAACGCAACCTGGCCGGCACCAGTGTCGGCTATGCGGACTGGAACCTGAGCGGCAACGACCAGCCGCGCTGGAAGACGTCCCTGTCGTCGTCGTGGAGCCACGGCGTACACGCCTTCAATGCCAGTATCGACTACACCGGGCGCGTATCGCTGCTGCGCCGCTATAACAGGGAAGTGACCTACGAGCAGCCGTTCTGCCAATACGGCACGCGCAAGGATAGCGACGCCGAGGCCAATCGCGATACCTCCATGCCCCTGTACGAAGCGTATTTCCCGGAGTGCTCGATCAACAGCTGGACCCGTTTTGGCCTTGGTTACACCTATACCGGCATCAAGAACCTGACCTTGAACCTGAACATCCAGAACGTGCTCGATACCAAGGCGCCTTACGATCCGATCTATGGCGTCAACACCTCGGCCCAGCCGCTGGCCGGCTACAACGAGGGCTTGCACAATCCTTACGGTCGCTACTTCCAGCTGACGGCGCGCTACGCGTTCTGATCTGTTGCGGCGGTAGCGGAACAACCCGGCCCTGGCGCCGGGTTTTTTTCCGCCTGCGCGGCGTGCCATTTCGTGCGGAAAACAACGGAAATGTCGGCATATGGTCATTTTTGTGAATTCCTCTTTGCCATGAATCCACCTTTGTGCAAAATTCATGGCCCTCGCTTTTGCGCGCGCCTGCTGGGGCGGGCAGCGGCGGGATCGGAAAACAAGACTTACCCATACCTATAAAGCAATTCTGGAGCTGAACTTGAACAAGAAACTCGCATTGAAACGTAGCGTCGTCGCCGTCGCCCTGACCCTGGGCGCGGCACAGATCGCGCTGGCGCAGCAACAAGCCGCCCAACGGGATGCCGCCCAAGCGATTCAAAAGGTCATCGTCACTGGCTCGAACATCAAGCGCGCGGTCGATACCGAAACCTCGTCGGCGGTGCAAGTGGTCGGCAAGGCCGAAATCGCCGCCATCGGCGCCAGCACCGTTAAGGACGTGCTCGACACGCTGACGTCGAGCGCCACCAACACCTTGTCGGACAAGACCGGCGGCGTGTCCTTCGCCGGCGGCGCCTCGGGCATTTCGCTGCGCAACCTGGGCAAGAATTCCACCTTGACCTTGCTCAACGGGCGCCGGGTCGCCAACTACGGCCTGGCCGACGGCGGCCAGCAAACCTTCGTCAACATCGACGCCATGCCGTCCGAAGTGATCGAGCGCATCGAGATCCTGCTTGACGGCGCGTCCGCCGTGTACGGCTCGGACGCGGTCGCCGGCGTCATCAGCATCATCACCAAGCGCGATTTCCAGGGTGCGCTGGCCAAGGCCGGTGCGCGCCAGTCGCTGCTCAACAGCAAGCTGGACAAGGACAAGACCGCCTCGCTGACACTCGGCAAGGGCGACTTCGAAGCCGACGGCTACAACGTGTTCGGCCACGTCGAGGCTTACCAGCGCGATCCGTACGCGACGCGCGAAACCATCAATGCGGTTCCGCTCTGGTGGAGCAAGTACGTCAACCCGAGCTACGGCGTGCAATCGACCTATTCGTATCCGGGCAATTACGTCGACCGTTATCCCAACCCATACCCGGCCAATCCCGCATTGGCAGGCAAGACCTTCAGCACCCCCGTGACCGGCTGCACTAACGTGCTCGACGGCACCTGCCGCTACGACCAGTGGGCCGGCGTTGGCCGCAGCCCGGAAGCGAAACGTTACAACTTCTTCGGCACCGGCCGCATGAAGCTGGGCGGCAACCGGGTCGCCTTTTCCGAAGTGACCCTGGGCCAGACCAATACCACCTACTTCAATGCGCCGGCCATCATGCAATTTACCGGCACCCCGATCAACTGGTATAACAGCAAGGGCGGCAAGCTCAATTCCTACACCGAGCCGAAGCTGCCGGTCGGCCATCCGAACAATCCGTACAGCTTCCCGGTGGCGCTGCGCTACCGCTACGCCGACGATGCGGGCATCTTCAAGAAAGAGGCGCAAGCGACGCAGTACCGCGCGCTGGTCGGGCTGGAAGGCAGCGATTACGGCTGGGACTGGACCACGGCGATCGGCGTCATGGGCTCGAAGGTCGACAATGAATCGCGCGGCCGCAAGCATGCCGTCAACTACACGGCCGCGATCATGAGCGGCGAATACAAGTTCGGCGGCGTCAACAGCGACGACCTGTTGCAACGCATGTTCCCGGCCTCGACGGTCGGCGGCGAATCGAAGCAAACCTTTATCGACGCCAAGGCCACGCGCGAGCTGATGCAGCTCGACGGCGGCCCGCTGTCGCTGGCCATCGGCGGCGACTTCCGGCGCGATGCGTTCAACGCCTACGTGAGCGAGAATATCTCGAGCGGCCAGATCGAGGGACTGGGCGCGATCAATGTGGACGGTGCGCGCAATGTCAGCGCCGCCTTCGCGGAACTGAATGCGCCGTTGACCAAACAGCTCGAGCTCAATGCCGCGGTGCGCCTCGACAAGGTGGGCGACACCGACCTGTCGCTGGTGCCGAAAGTCGGCATGCGCTATGAAGTGAACAAGCGCTTCATGCTGCGCGGCACGATCGCCAACGGTTTCCGCGCCCCGAATGTGGCCGAAACCGGCAAGGTCGACCTGGCCGCCTTCCGCAACAGCAACGTCGATCCGAAGCGTTGCGCCACCGCCAACCAGCTCTACGCCGCGCTGAAAACCGGCACCACCCTGGACCAGGCCGACGCCTTGCGCGCGCGCGATGTCGGTTGCAGCGTCAGCTTTGCCTCGCTCACCAAAGGCAATGCGGAACTTGAGCCTGAAAAATCGCGCAGCTACAATCTTGGCCTGGTGATCGAGCCGCTGGCCAACCTGAGTCTGACGTTCGACTACTACCATATCGAGCGCCGCAATGAAATCAGCACCCGCAGCACGCGCCAGATCCTGGCCGACGAAGACCGCCGTCCGGGCAGCGTGCAGCGCCTGGCGGTGACGGCCGACGACATGCGCCTGGCGGCGCGCGCCAAGGAGTTGACGGGCACGGATGTGGTGTTCCCGGTCGGTCCGATCGCGGCGGTGTCGAACCGTTACGAAAACATGAACCGCACCCGCGTTTCCGGTCTCGACATGGAAATGAACCACCGCTGGAACATGGGTTCGGCCGGCAAGCTGGTGAGCAACCTGAAAGCCAACTACCAGCTCGACTACCGCAGCTGGGATACGGTGACCGACACGTTCACCGAAAACCTGGCCGGCAACTACGAGAAATACCGCTACCGCGTGCGCGCCTCGACGGCGTGGACGCGCGGCGCGTGGAATGTGGGCGGCGCGCTGACCTACCTGCCGGGCACCCGTTTGTACAATGACAAGTACGACACCAACTACACGACCGCAGGTTGCGCCAGCCAGGGGATCGATGCCGAATACTGCCAGATCAAGCGCGATGTCGTGACCGACATGCACGTGGCGTACACGGGGTTCAAGAACACCACCTTGTCGATGAACCTGTACAACGTGTTCGACCGCGCGCCGGCGCCTGACGTACGCGCCGACGATGAGCCATCGCGCGGCCGTTCGGTGCGGGCAGCGATGCAGTACCAGTTCTGATAACCGGATGAATGGCGCCGCAGGGCGCCATTCTGCGGAATCGCAATGGCCAGAAGCGTCGACGATTTTGCGAAAATCGCTCACCTTAAGACCGTCTTTCCCGCCTGGGCGGGAAAGACAGCGCTGAATCACATAAGCAAACTTGTTTATCTTCGTGTCCGAGGTTTCCTGCCTTCTATATACTTTTCGGATGAGATAGACCCGCACGCATGACCAATCAAACAAGAAGGAACACCGATGGCAAAGCAGTTGATCGCCCACGGCGCACTGGCGATCTTGTCGCTCGGCGTCATCGCTCCAACCCAGGCTGAGCAGACGCCCGCCGCCGCCCGCGCCGCTGCGCGCCAGGCCGCCGGGACCAGCACTTCCGAACAAATCGACAAGGTCGAAATCACCGCCACCCGCGCCATCAATGCGGTCGACGTGCAGCAAGTCCCGGCCGCCATTACCGTGTTGCAACCCGAAGGCCTGGCCAAATTTGGCCTGGGCAAGCTGTCCGACATCGCCAGCCTGGTGCCCGCCATGAGCGTACAGGAGCAGGGCGCCGGGGTGAACAACATCACCATGCGCGGCCTGGTCGTGCGCGGCATCGTGCCGTCCGAAATCCAGGATTCCTCGCTGGTGGCCGTGTACGTCGACGAGATGCCGGTCACCCTGAAATCCGGCAACCCGGACCTGAAAGTGCTGGACCTGGAACGCATCGAAGTGCTGCAAGGCCCGCAGGGCACCCTGTTCGGCGCCAGCGCCATGGCTGGCGCGGTGCGCCAGATCACCCAGAAGCCCGATACCACCGACCTGTTCGGCTCGGTGGAGGCGGTCGGCTCGCGCACGTCTGGCTTCGGCGGCAACAACGGCAACCTGCGCGGCATGGTCAACATGCCGCTCAAGGCGGACGTGGCCGGCCTGCGCCTGACCGGCTATACCGGCAAGGATTCCGGCTATATCAAGAACGACTTCAACGGCGCTACCACCAATGCCGTCTCGACCAACCAGGGCCGCGCCGCGCTGCGCCTGCGCGCCTCGTCCGACCTGGTGATCGACGCCAGCGCCACCGCCTCGAATATCAAGGGCGGCATCAACGATGCCTATTCGACGCTGGCGCCGTTCACCACCTTCGCGCTGCTGCCGCAGCAGAGCAACGATTCGCTGCAACTGTATAACCTGGCCTTGAATTACGACCTGGGCGGCGCGCAGTTGGTGTCGTCGAGCTCCTACCTGCACCGCGATACGCGTTATGTGCAGTCGGCCCAGTATCCGGCTACGGCGTTCATTTTCAGCGGCAAGAATCCGCTGATGGCGTCGGCGTATACGATCGGCAATGCGGTGACCGATTTTGCGCAAGAGTTCCGGCTCAATTCGACAAGCGGCGGGCCGTTCAAGTGGACCGCCGGCGCGTTTTTTGAAACCGGCGAACGCAAGCTGCGCCAGGAACAACCCACCGCAGGCTTCGACACTCGCTTTGGCGAAACGCGCAATTTCCCCGGCTATGACTCGCACGCCAACGACGGCGCCACGACGCCCAACAATTATTTTTCGGGCCGCCAAGACACCAGGTCGCACCAGGTGGCGCTGTTTGCCGAGGGCACTTACACCGTGTTCGAGAAACTCGACCTGAGCGCCGGCTTGCGCCTGTTCAAGGGTACCCAGGATTTCGACCTGCATTTTTCGGGCCTGTTCGGCAACCTGGTGGGCGCCACCCCGGCCTCGCCCGTCGGCAGCCCGGAGACGAGCAGCAGCAGCGCCACCGCGCAGGGCGCCAATCCGCGCCTGGCGGCGGCCTATCACATCGACCAGGATCACCTGCTGTACGCCAACGCGGGCAAGGGTTTCCGCTACGGCGGCAACAACCAGCCGGTGCCGTTCAACTTTTGCGGGCTGAATGCGCCGTCCACTTTCGCGCCGGACAGCCTGTGGAGTTACGAAATCGGTTCCAAGAACACCTTGTTCGAGCGCCGCATGACGCTCAATGTGAACGCTTACCTGAGCAACTGGGACGATGTGCAGGTGTTCAACAAGCTGCCATGCACGTATTACTTCACCCAGAACGCCGGCAAGATCCGCAGCGAAGGCGTGGAAGTGGAGGGCGCCTTCAAGCTGACGCGGCGCGCCAGCATCGGTTTCAATGCCGCTTACAACCATGCCTACGCGCGCAACGCGGTGGTGACCGGCATCGCGGCGCAAAACATTCCGGCCGGGGCGCGCACGCCGTATGCGCCGCGCGTGGCCGCCAGCGCCACCGTCAGCTACCGGATTCCGGTCGCCGGCACGGATGAAGTCGGCCTGGCCGCCAGCTATGCCTACAAGGGCAGCGCCTACACCAATTTTGCCGCCGCCCAGGGCAGCTATTCGGAGATTCCATCGTCGAATACGCTCAACGCCACCTTGACCTACACCACGCGCGCTGTCGAAGTCGGCCTGTTCGGCACCAATCTGAGCAACGGCAACAAAGTGAGCGATGTGACGAGCAACAGCATCGCCATCCAGCCGGGCGATACCTTGTTCATGGCGCGTCCGCGCACAGTGGGCATTCGTGTGAAATCGCGTTTTTGATGAGGATGTAGTTAACTTAAGCTCCGTCATTCCCGCCTGTGAGGCTGTCTCAAAACGCTAAAATCACCGCTCGGCGGTAGACTCATATCCGTCATCCGTCATTCCCGCGCAGGCGGGAATCCCATTGCGTGGCGTTGCAGCGAACTTGGATTCCCGCCTGCGCGGGAATGACGGTCTGGAGGAGGTAATCGTTGCACACTCCCCTTTTGAGACAGCCTCCTGTGCGGGAAGTCATTTCTGCCAATGGCGGGAATGACGGAGCTGAGTTTCCGGGCAAAAATAACTTCGGGTGGAGTTGGTCTCAAAGCGCGCTTTTAACCCGTCTTGTAATGCACTTACCAGGAGAACTTGCTTATGACAACAGCAGTGGCAAAGGAAGTGTGTACAAACTACATGGACGCCGCGCAACAGCAGCAAATGCGCGGCGAACGCCAGCGCTGCTTATGGCTGGCGGAATGGCCCACCTGGCTGTTGATCGTCGTCATTCATGGCGGCTGGCTGGCCACCCTGGCGACCTGGCGCGCGCTCGGCACACCCGCCGCCACGGCGCTGATGATCTGGTGGTGCGCGTGGTACATGTCGCTTCAGCACGAATTGATTCACGGCCATCCGACTCGCTGGCCGACGCTGAACCGCCTGTTCGGCACCTTGCCGCTGGCGGTGTGGTATCCGTATCAGTTGTATCGCGACAGCCATCTGCGCCATCACGTCGATTTCCACCTGACCATGCCGGCGCTCGATACCGAAAGCCATTATGTGTCGCCCGCCGCCTGGGCCGGCATGAGCAAGCCGCTGCAACAACTGCTGTGGTTTAACAAGACCTTCTGGGGCCGCATGCTGGTCGGCCCGGCGATCGCGATTGCGTCCGCCTGGATCGAGGCCGTGCGCCAGCCCTTGCGCGGGGACTGGACCCAGGCCCACATGTGGCTGCGCCATGTGCTCATGCTGGGGGCGCTGCTGTGGGTGGTCGAGGCCGCGTTCGGGGTGTCGGCGCTGTATTACGTGCTGGCGATTTCGTATCCGGCCCAGTCGCTGGTGATGATCCGCTCGTATTACGAACATCGCCCGGCGCAAAACCACAAGCAGCGCATCGTGCTCAACGAAGCGGGCTTCGTGTTCCGCCTGCTGTATCTGAATAACAATTTCCATCTGGTACACCATGACTTTCCATCGCTGCCGTGGTATCTGCTGCCGCGCGTCTACCATGCGCGGCGCGAGGCGTATATTGCCCGCAGCGGCGGTTTTTACGTGCGCGGTTACGGCGATCTGATGCGCCGTTTCGGCCTGACGGCGGTCGATGCGCCCGTGCATCCGCACATGGAGGACTCAAGCCGATGAGGTGGAGAGTGGCTTTTCCGATGTATCAGGTGTCCGCCCGTGTTGCGGCAGGCTACCAAGCCCTGTTCGAGGCGCTTCTCGACGTGCTGCGCGCCGAGGGCATGGTTGATGCCGTCGAATTCGAACGCGAGCCGGTGTTGCCGGACTTCTGGAAGCGGCCCGACATGCTGCTCAGCCAGACGTGCGGCTATCCTTACCTGACGCAGTTGCGCGAACACGTTCATCTGCTCGCCACGCCGGCCTACGACCTGGTAGGCTGCGCGGGGGCGGACTACGCCAGCGCGATCGTGGTGCGCCAAGGCGGCGGCATCGCCACCCTGGCCGACGCGCGCGGAAGAGTAGCCGCCGCCAACGACATCGATTCCAACAGCGGCATGAACGCGCTGCGCCATGCGGTGGCGCCATTCGCGCGCGACGGGCGCTTTTTCAGCGGCGTGACATGGTCGGGCAGTCACCGCGCCAGCCTGGCGCTGGTGCAAAGCGGCGTGGCCGACCTGGCGGCGATCGACTGCGTGACGCTCGGCTATCTGCGCCGCGAGCAGCCGGCCAGCCTGGAGGGCATCGCGATCCTGGGCTACTCGGCGCCATCGCCCGGCCTGCCGTTCGTGACGGGCGCCGCCGTGCCGGACGCGCTGCGCCAGCGCTTGCGCGAGGCCTTGCTGGCGCCTGCAGCGGCGCTGGCCGCGCTGCTGCCTGCGCTGTCGATCGGCCACTTTGCGCCGTACACCGCGCACGACTATCAACGCATCGGCGCGCTGCAAGCAGAGGCGCACGCACGCGGCTATCCGCATCTCGCCTGAGGTCCCATCAAGCGAACACCGCCTCCCACAGCTGTTTGACCGGCGCGCTGTGCCTGGCCACCAGCGCCGCGTCGACGCGCGCATTATCCTTGCCCTGCAGGCGCATCTGGTGCTGCAGCTTGCGCATGGCGCGGTAGGCGTCGCCCACCGCCAGCGCCAGATCCGCATCGATCAGCCCAAGGTCGGCGAACATGCGCAGCAGGCCGATGTTGCCGAGGTTGATGGTCAGCTGCGGATACTGCGCGCAATGGCGCAGCACCAGGTACTGCGACATGAATTCGACATCGATCATGCCGCCCACATCCTGCTTGAGGTCGAACAGGCCGGGGCGCGCGGGATAGGCGTCGTGCATCTTCTTGCGCATTTTCAGCACTTCTTGCTTGAGTTCGTCCGCGCGCGCGCTGCGGTCGGTGCGCAGCACGCGTTCGCGCACCGCTTCGAAGCGCTCGCCGATGGCCGCGTCGCCGGCGCAGAAACGCGCGCGCGTGAGCGCCTGGTGTTCCCAGATCCAGGCCGAATTTTCCTGGTAGCGCTCGAACGCGGCCACGCTCGAGACCAGCATGCCGCTGGCGCCGTCCGGGCGCAGCGCGGTGTCGATGTCGAACAAGATGCCGGCCGAGGTGTGCGCCGTCATCCAGGTAATGAAGCGCTGGGCCAGCTTGGCGTAGTTGCCGGGCGCTTCCTGGTCGTCGTCGTCGAACAGGAAAATCACGTCCAGGTCCGACACATAGCCCAGTTCCTTGCCGCCCAGCTTGCCGTAGGCGATGACGGCGAAGCGCGGCACCTCGCGGTGGCGCGTGGAAATGGCTTGCCAGGCGGCGTCGATGGTGGCCGCGACGATGGTGTCGGCCAGCGCCGAGAGGTAGTCGGCCAGCTTTTCCACGGTCAGTTCGCCCGCCAGGTCTTGCGCCAGCAGGCGGAACAGTTGCGCGTGGTGGGCTTCGCGCAAAATATCCATCTGGCGCTCGGTGTCGCCGGCGGCCGCGCCCAGTTGCTCCTTGAGTTCGGCGGCCAGGGCGGCGCAGTCGGGCACGGCGCTGCGCACGCGCTCATCTAACAGTTCGTCAAGCACGATCGGGTGCTGGGTCAGGAAGGTGGCGGCCCAGCCGCTGGCGTACATCATGCGGATCACGCGTTCCAGGGTGTGCGGATACTCGGTCAGCAAGGACAGGTAGGCCGAGCGGCGCGCGATGGCTTCGAAAAACGCCAGCAGCCGGGTCAGGGTCGAGCTGGCGCTGCCGGCGCCGGCTTCGAGCGCGGTCTTGCCGATCAGCGGCAGCGCGGCGTTGACCAGCGCCAAGAGGCGGGTGCGGCTCGCTTCGGGCAGGGCTTGCACCTTGCCGGATTGCCAGGTGCTCATCAGGCGCTGGGCGGCGCCGCCGGCGTCGTCGAAGCTGAGCGCGCGCAGGTGCGTTTCGATCGCTTCGCGGTTGTCGAGGTCGGCCCCGGCCCAGCTGCTGGCGCCCGGGTCGACCGTGTCGCCGGCCTGCTCGGACTTGTCGCTGAAGATGGCGTCGAACTGGGCGGCCACGAAATGGCGGTGTTGTTCCAGTTGCGCCAGCAGGGTGGCCACGTCGGGCAGGCGCATCATCTGCGCGATGACGGCGCGGTCGGCCTCGCTGGCGGGCAGGGTGTGGGTCTGGGCGTCGTCCAGGTATTGCAGGCGGTGTTCCAGGTTACGCAGGAAGGTGTAGGAAGCGAGCAATTGCTCGACCGTATCAAGCGGCAGCAGTTCCTTGTCGGCCAGCACGCGCAGGGTGGCGCGGGTGGAACGGTCGCGCAGGGCGCTGTCGCGCCCGCCTCGGATCAGCTGGAACACTTGCGCCAGGAATTCGATTTCGCGGATCCCGCCGCGCCCCAGCTTGACATTGTTGCTGCGGTCCGGATGCAGGCGTTCCTGGCGGTCGACCTCGGCGCGGATCTGGGCGTGCATGGTGCGAATCGCGTCGATCACGCCGAAGTCGAGGTAGCGCCGGTACACGAAGGGATGGACGATGGCTTCCAGCGCGGCGATCTCTTGCGGCGCGCCGCTGACGGCGCGCGCCTTGACCCAGGCGTAGCGCTCCCACTCGCGGCCCTGGACGATCAGGTATTCCTCGACCATGTTCAGGCTGGCGACCAGCGGGCCGGAGTTGCCGTTCGGGCGCAGCGCCATGTCCACGCGGAAAGTAAAGCCATCCTCGGTGATCTCGGACAGGGCGGCGATCAGCTTCTTGCCCAGGCGCGTGAAAAACTCGTGGTTCGAGAGCTGGCGCTGGCCGGCCCCGGCGGCGGTGTCGCCATCTTCCGGGTACACGAAGATCAGGTCGATGTCGGACGAGACATTCAGCTCGCCGCCGCCTTGCTTGCCCATCGCCAACACAATCATTTCCTGCGGCAAGCCCGATTCGTAGCCGACCGGCATGCCGTGGCTGGCCACCTGCTCGGCCATGAGGGCGGCCAGATGGGTGCGGATGGCAAAGTCGGCAAACGCCGTCATGGTGGCCACCACTTCGGCCAGGTCGGCCTGGCCGTCCAGGTCACGCTGTATCAGGCCCGAGACCAGCAGGTTGCGCAGGCGGCGCATGGCGCGCACGGCGGGAAGCGGCGGGGCGCCCGGTTTGGCATCGTCCACGGCCACGCGGGCCAAGCCTTGCGCCAGGTCAAGCTGGTCGAGCGGGCCGGCGCTGATGCTGGCCACAGCGCCGGCGCGGCTCGGATCGGCCGCCAGCCAGCGTTGATAAAAGCGCGACAGCGGTGTCAGGGAGGCTGGATTCATTGGTTGGCGTCAGGAAAGGGTAAGTGAAAGTCGGGTTCGGTAGCGCTTGTATAAGGTAAAATTGGGACGGGCCGCGCTACGGTGAGGATCAGGACGATGGTAAGGGAGCCGGCGCGATTCGCGCAAGCCTTACCTTATTGCACTACATTTGGATACGGCGGGACCCTTTATCAGCTTATTGATGCATACACCGGAAGCACAGGCTCCTGCCGAGCACCTGCCCATCGCAGAGCGCTGGCGGCGGCTGCGTTCCGCCTATCGGGCCTGCAATCGCGCCACGCATCACGTGCTGGGCTTCACCATCAAGCTGGCGCTGCTGGTGTATTTTCTGTTCACCATCGTATTCCTGGTGCTGCGCTACCTGATCCTGCCGAATATTGACTATTACAAGGGCAATATCGAGCGCATCGCCAGCCGCGCGCTGGGCAGCGACGTCAGCATCACCCGCATCTATGCGTCCTGGCGCGGCTTGCGCCCGAATTTGTTCCTGGGCGATGTGATCCTGCGCGACCCGGCCGGGCGCCAGGTGTTGAGCCTGCCGAGCGTGTCGGCCACCCTGTCATGGTGGAGCGTGCCGACCCTGGAACCGCGTTTTTACTCCCTCGAAATCATTCGCCCCGACCTCGACATCCGGCGCGACGCCAGCGGCCAGCTGTTCGTGGCCGGCATGCCGATCAAGCAGGGCGAGCATGGCGACGCCGGCGGCGCCGACTGGGCCTTCAAGCAGCGCCAGATCCTGATCCGCGAAGGGCGCGTGCAGTGGACCGACCAGATGCGCGGCGCGCCGGTGCTGGCGCTGGAGAACGTCGACGTGGTGCTCAAGAACCGCTGGCAGCACCACCGCTTCGGCCTGCGCGCCACGCCCCCGGCCAGCCTGGCCGGGCCGCTCGATGTGCGCGCCGACTTCGCCCATCCGCGCTTTACGGCGCGCATGGCCGACATGCGCCAGTGGAAAGGCGAGCTGTACGCCGACCTGCCCGATACCGACCTGGCCGCCTGGACCCCCTACCTCGATTACCCGGTCAAGCTGAGCCAGGGCCAGGGATCGGTGCGCGCCTGGCTGAGCCTGGACCGGGCCAAGCTGGCCGGGTTTACCGCCGACGTGGCGCTGGCCGGCGTCAGTGCGCGCCTGGGGCGCGACTTGCCGGCGCTGGCGCTGGCGCGCGTGCGCGGCCGCTTGTCCGCGCGCGAAACCTTTGCCGCCGGCAGTAATCGAGGCACCCCGGCCTTCGGGACGCACGGGCACGAAGTGACGCTCACCAATTTTTCCCTCCTCACCGCCGACGGCCTGAGCCTGGCGCCCACCACCTTGTCCGAGTCCTACACCCCGGCGCGCGGCCAGGCGCCGGAGCAGGTGAAAGTGAGTGCCCGCCAACTCGACCTGGAAACCCTGTCGCGCCTGGCCGGCCAATTGCCGCTGACCGCTGTGCAGCGCCAGTTGCTGGTGGACGGCGGCCTGCGCGGCAAGGTCAGCGATTTTTCGGTGGAGTGGCAGGGCAAGTTCCCCGACCTCGCCAGCTACCGCGTGCGCGGCAAGCTCGACGGCCTGGGCATGCACGCGCAGGCGGCCCGGCCGGCCGTGGCCAGGACCGGTTCGAGCCCGGCGCGCGCGGCGTTTCCGCCGATTCCCGGCATCGAGAATTTGTCGGGCGTCCTGGACGCGAGCGAAAAGGGCGGCACGCTGGCCCTCAATTCGCAACAACTGGTGCTGCAACTGCCGGCCTGGTTCGCCGACCCGGCCATGACATTCGAGCAATTCGATGCGCGCGCGCGCTGGACCTTTGCACCCGAGAACAAATTGCTGGTGCAACTCGAAAGCCTCGATTTTGCGCAAGGGACGCTGACCGGATCGCTGTCGGGCACGCACCAGATGACCCTGGGAAGCCAGGCCGGCAAGCCGGCCGACATCGTCGACGTCAGCGGCACCTTGTCGGGCTTCGCGATCAACACCATCGGGCGCTACCTGCCCCTGAAAACCCCGGAACACTTGCGCGGCTGGCTGACCGGCGCGCTGGAAGACGGCATGGCGCAGGACGCCACCTTCCGCCTGCGCGGCGACCTGGCGCACTTCCCGTTCCGCAGCAATACGCCGGGCGAGCGCAAGGGCGAATTCCGGGTCGGCGGACGCCTGGAAAACGCCAAACTGAACTACGCGCCCGGCCATTTTGCGCCCGATGGGGTGGCGCCGGTGTGGCCGCAGGCCGAGCAGATCAACGGCAGCTTTTTGTTCGACCGCACGCGCATGGAAATCAAGGGCGACACGGCGAAAACCCGTGGCGTGGCGCTGAGCGCGGTCAAAGCCGTGATCGCCGACCTGGCCGACCCGGACAAGGTGCTGGAAATCGACGGCAACGCCGCCGGGCCGCTGCAAGATTTCCTCGGCTACGTGGAAGCGAGCCCGGTGCTGAACTGGATCGGCCGCTTTACCGAACACACGCGCGCAACCGGCAACGCCAAGCTGGGATTGAAACTGCAACTGCCGCTGGCCCACCTGATCGAATCGAAAGTGCAGGGCAGCTTGCAGCTGATGAACAACGACGTGGTGCTGTTCGATCCCTTGCCGCCCTTGCAGTCGGCCATCGGCAAGCTCGAATTCAACGAAAAAGGCCTCAACCTGAACGGCGTCGGCGCCAGCTTCCTGGGCGGGCCGCTGGCGCTGACCGGCGGCACGCAGCGCGACAATGCGATCGTGATCAAGCTGGCCGGCACGGCCACCGCCGACGGCATCCGCAAGACCTATCCGGCGGCCGCCTTGCAGCACGTGCTGGGGCTGGTCTCGGGCGCCGCCCGCTACAACGGCGCGGTGGTGGTGCGCGATCACCAGGCCCAGGTGACGGTCGACTCGACCCTGGCCGGCATGGGCGTGGAATTGCCGGCGCCGCTCAACAAGACGGCGGCCGACAGCCTGCCGCTGCATTTCACCCTGACCGGCCTGGCGGGCGCCGACCCCGGCGTGGCGCATGACGAGATCCGGCTGGCGCTGGGGCCGAACATCAGTGCGCGCTACCAGCGCAGCAAGCTGGGCAAGGGAGCGTGGAAGGTCGACAGCGGCGGCATCGGCGTGAATGTGCCGGCCCCGATCCCGGATAGCGGCTTGATGATCAATGCCGATATGAAAACCATCAACGTCGACCAGTGGATCGCGATCGGCTCGTCGGTGACGCACGCCGCCCCCGAGCCGGCGGCCGGCGCTCCGGCGGCCGGCGCTCCGGCGGCCGGCGCTCCGGGCGAGGGCATCGACCTGGCCCAGTACGTGGTGGCCGATGTGCTGGCCGCGCGCGCGAACGAACTGATCATCAGCGAACGCAAGCTCGACAACGTGGTGGTGGGCGTCTCGCACGTGAAAGATACCTGGCAGGCCAACGTCGATGCGCGCCAGGTGGCCGGCCACGTCACCTGGGCCGAGGGGCCGCGCGGCCAGGGCCTGGGCAAGGTCACGGCGCGCCTGGCGTCGCTGATCATTCCCGAATCGGCCGCCGCCGGCGTGAAAGACTTGCTCGAAGGCGGCAAGAGCGCGGCCGCCACCATTCCCGCGCTCGACATCGTGGCCGAGCATTTCGAACTGTTCAACAAGAAACTCGGGCGCCTGGAATTGGTTGCCAGCAACGCCCAGCTGGCCGGCGGGCGCGAGTGGCAGATTAACAGCTTGCTGCTGGCTAATCCCGATGGCGTGCTGCGCAGCACCGGCAAGTGGGTGACCGGGGAAGGGCACAGCAACACCAGCCTGAAGTTCGTGCTCGACATCGAAGATGCCGGCAAGTTGCTGGACCGCTTCGGTTTCCCTGAAACGCTGCGGCGCGGCAAGGGCAAGATGGCGGGCGAGATCGCCTGGAACGGCTTGCCGTATTCGCTCGACATCCCTAGTTTGTCGGGCAAGATCGAGATGGGCGTGGCTGCGGGCCAATTTCTCAAGCAAGACCCGGGCGCGGCCAAGCTGCTGGGCGTGCTGAGCCTGCAAATGCTGCCGCGCCTGCTCAAGCTCGATTTCCACGATGTGTTTTCGGAAGGGCTGGCCTTCGACGGCATCACCGCCAACGCCAGCATCACGCGCGGCGTGGTACGCACCGACAATCTCAAAATGCATGGCGTGGCGGCCACCGTGCTCATGGCCGGCACCGCCGACATTGCCAACGAGTCGACCAACCTGCATGTGGTGGTGATCCCCGAATTCAACCTGGGCACCGGCCCGCTGGTGTACGCGCTGGCGGTCAATCCGGTGGTCGGGCTGGGCAGTTTCCTCGCGCAACTGTTCCTGCGCGCGCCCGTGATGAAGGCGCTGACTTACGAAATGCAGATCACCGGCCCGTGGAAGGCGCCGGTCATCACCAAGCTCGGTGCGCCCAAGGGCCCGCCGCCGCTGGTGCTGCCGGCGAGCAACGTGAAACCCGAGACGAACTAAACAGAACGACCGACCGGAGAGCGAGACATGACGAGCGTGGCCGCAGTACAAATGATCAGCACTCCCGATGTCGCCGGGAATATCGCCACGGCGCGCCGGCTGGTGGGCGAGGCGGCGGCGCGCGGCGCCACCCTGGTGAGCTTGCCGGAATACTGGCCCATCATGGGCATGAGCGATACCGACAAGGTGGCCCACGCCGAAGCGCCCGGACAGGGACCGATCCAGGCTTGCATGGCGCAACTGGCGCGCGAGCACGGCATCTGGCTGATCGGCGGCACCTTGCCGCTGGTGTCCACAGACGCCGGGCGCGTCATGAACACCACCCTGGTGTACGACCCGCAGGGCGCGCCGGTGCGGCGCTACGACAAGATCCACCTGTTCGGCTTTACCAAGGGGCTTGAAACTTACGACGAGGCGCGCACCATCGTGCCGGGCGAGGCGGTGGTGGCCTTCGAAGCGCCGTTCGGGCGGGTCGGCTTGTCGGTCTGCTACGACTTGCGCTTTCCCGAGCTGTACCGGGCCATGGGCGAGTGTACGCTGATCGTGGTCACCGCCGCCTTCACCCACACCACCGGTCTGGCGCACTGGGAAGTGCTGCTGCGCGCGCGCGCCATCGAAAACCAGTGCTACGTGCTGGCCTCGGCCCAGGGCGGCACCCATGTGAACGGGCGCCGCACCTTCGGCCACAGCATGCTGATCGACCCCTGGGGCGAGGTCAAGGCGGTGCTGGACGAGGGTGAAGGCGTCGTCAGCGGCGCGCTCGACGCCGCTTTCCTGGCGGGTGTGCGCGAAAGCTTGCCCGCACTCAAGCACAGAAAGTTGTGAACGACGCTGTGAGCTCCCCTGTGAGCTACTGTAACGGGCCGACTATGGCACAATGGCTGATCCACATTGAAAGACCCGCAAAATGACACCGTTCGAACCGAATCTCTCCTCCCTGGCTGTCGCGCGCGATGTGCTGCTGACGCCCTTTGGCCTCGACGAAGGCAAGCTGCTCAGTACCCTGGGCACGATGTTCACCCACAAGGTCGATTACGCCGACCTGTATTTCCAGTTCACCAAGAGTGAAGGCTGGAGCCTGGAAGAAGGCATCGTCAAGACCGGCAGTTTCTCGATCGACCAGGGGGTCGGCGTGCGCGCCGTGTCCGGCGACAAGACCGCTTTTTCGTACTCCGACGAAATCTCGGAACGCGCCCTGCTCGACGCGGCCGCGGCCACGCGCACCATTGCACGCGCCGGCGCCGGCAAGATCAAGGTGGCCTCCTCGATGACCCCGGTGGGCGGGCGCTCGCTGTACCTGCCCAACGATCCGCTGGCCTCGCTCGACGCGACCGCCAAGGTCACATTGCTCGAACGCGTGGAAAAAATGGCGCGCGCCAAAGATCCGCGCGTGGTCCAGGTCATGGCCGGCCTGGCCGGTGAATACGACGTGGTGCTGGTGGTGCGCAGCGATGGCGTGCTGGCGGCCGATATCCGTCCGCTGGTGCGCGTTTCGGTGACCGTCATCGTCGAGCAGAACGGACGGCGCGAAATGGGCTCGTCCGGCGGCGGCGGACGCTTTAACTACGCTTACTTCGACGATGTGGTGCTCGAGCGCTACGCCGACGAAGCGGTCAAGGCGGCCGTGGTCAACCTCGACGCGCGTCCGGCGCCGGCCGGCCCGATGACCATCGTGCTCGGGCCGGGCTGGCCCGGCGTGCTGCTGCATGAAGCGATCGGCCACGGCCTGGAAGGCGACTTCAACCGCAAGGGGTCGTCGGCGTTTTCGGGACGCATCGGCGAGCGCGTGGCCGCCAAGGGCGTCACCGTGGTCGATGATGGCACCCTGGCCGACCGCCGCGGTTCGCTCAATATCGATGACGAGGGCAACCCGACCCAATGCACCACCCTGATCGAAGATGGCATCCTGAAAGGCTACATCCAGGACACCATGAATGCGCGCCTGATGAAGATGCCGGTGACCGGCAACGCGCGCCGCGAATCGTTTGCGCACCTGCCGATGCCGCGCATGACCAACACCTACATGCTCGGCGGCGACAAGGACCCGGAAGAAATCCTGGCTTCGGTCAAGAACGGCTTGTACGCGGTCAACTTTGGCGGCGGCCAGGTCGATATCACGAACGGCAAGTTCGTGTTCTCGGCCAGCGAAGCCTACATGATCGAAAACGGCAAGGTCACCTATCCGGTCAAGGGCGCGACCCTGATCGGCAACGGTCCTGATGTGCTCAACCGCGTATCGATGATCGGCAACGACATGCGCCTCGATTCCGGCGTGGGCGTGTGCGGCAAGGAAGGCCAGAGCGTGCCGGTGGGCGTGGGCCAGCCGACCCTGCGCATCGAAGACGTGATCGTGGGCGGTACCGCGTAAATCGCAGGCCGTCATCGCCGGCCCTGCCGGCGATGACCTTGCTCAAGAAAGTTCCCGAGGGGCGCACTGGTGGTGCGCCCCTTGCGTTGGCGGCCGGCGTTTCTCGGCCGCACTCAGAACTTGTAGGTCGCCCTCATGTAAAACGTGCGCCCGAGCGGGTCCGTGTAGCGCGCATCGTAGCCCTGCTGGAACGTTCTGCTCTGCAAGGTGAAAGGCGGGTCGTCGTCCAGCAGGTTCTTCACCCCGGCCGTCACGCTGACCTTCTGGTTGGCCGTGTACGTACACGCCAGCGCCCAGGTCGAGTAATGTCCCACTCTTCCGGGCACGACGCCGTCGGCGTCGGGCTGGTCGTCATAGCCGGACAGGTAGCGGTTGGACAAGGTCATGTTCAGCGGACCCCGGGTCCAGCCCAGGGTGGCGGTGTGGCGCCACCGAAACACCGGGCTGGCGTCGGCAAAGCGGCCCGCGTTGACCGTGAACGGCCCGTTGCGCTCGTTCTGGTAGTCGTAGCGGTCGACATAGCTGCCTTCCACGCCGAGCGTAAAGTTACCCAGCTGGCCGCGCTGCAAGCGCCACAGCATGCCCAGGTCGACGCCGCGCGTCTTGACCTCGCCCAGGTTCTGGGTGATCGCCAGCACGTAATCGAGCCGGGTGCGGGCGGCATTGTAGACATACAGGTTCTGGTATTTCTGGTAGTCGCCGAAGATCGATTCTTCCGCCAATGCGCTGATCTGGTCCTTGAGCCGGATATCCCAGTAGTCGGCCGTGAGCGTCAGCCTGGTGCTCGGTTCGAACACGATCCCGGCGCTGTAGGTGCGCGAGCGTTCAGGCTTGACCTCGGGATTGCCGCCGGCGCGGATTTTTTGCTGCTGGTCGCAGGAAATATTCGGGTTGGCCCCCGGCAGCGCCGTGCCGCCCGGGCACAGCACCGGATCGTTCCAGGGATTGCCGGTATTGGTGGTCGTCTGCGGCCCGTGCAGGTCGTACAGGGTGGGCGCGCGGAAGCCCTTGTTGAACGAGCCGCGCAGCAGTACCTGCTTGCTCGGCTGCCAGCGCAGCGCCACCTTGGGATTGAAGCTGTGACCGAAATCGGTGTAGTCGTCGTAGCGCGCGGCCAGGTTCACTTCCAGGTCCTTGATGACCGGGATGTTGAGCTCGGTGAAGACAGCGCCGATATTGCGGCTGCCGCTCTGGTCCTGGGCGTCGGCGTAGCCGGAACTGGAGGCCTGGCTGGCCAGTTCGCGGTTGACCCGGTAGTCGGCCTCGTCGCGCCGGAATTCGGCGCCGAGGGCGAAGCCGAGCGCGCCGGCGGGCAAGGTCATCAGTTCGCGGCTGGCCTTGACGTCGATGGCGCCGCTCTTGATCTTGGCGCGCAAATATTCGCCCAGGAGCAGCGACTGGCGCAGGTAGTCGTTGCCGGCGGGCGTTTGTTCGCCGAAGGGATTGAGCAAGCCATTGCCGACCCCTTCGATGATGCGCGCATCGACCACGTAGCCGTTGGTGAACGCGCTGCGCGCCCGCCCCACCGCATACGATAGCCCGAGCTTGTAGTCCCAGCCGCCGGCCGTGCCCTCCATGCCGGCCAGCAGGCGGTCGGTCAGGCTGACGTCGAGCCCTTCGCGCTTGCCCGTTACCAGCGGGCGCCAGCTGACGTCGAGCGCTTCGCCGGCCAGGCCGGCCACGGCGGGGGTGATGCCGGCGCCGGGGTAGAAGGGACTGGTGCTGCTCATGGTCAGGCCGATGCCGGCCAGCGGCGGCGGAGCCACGTGCGCTTCGTTGGTGCTGCGGCTGTGCAGGTATTCGAGGGTGCCGGTGTGGTCGGCGCCGATTTTTTTGCTGAAGCGGCCGAGGAAGGTTTCCTGCCTGGTCAGCGGAATCAGGTCGACGAACTGGGTCGAGTCGAAGCGGCAGTTCGGCGCGCCGCTCTGGTTGGGAATGGAGTAGGGCGGCCGGCAACCGCTGGCGTAGCTGGGATTGCCGGCAATGCCTTCGTCGGAAAAGAAGTTGGCGGGAAAGGTGGTGCCGCTGGTCTGGTACAGGCCTCGCTCGGGGCGCACGCCGGTGCGCGCGAAGTCGCGGTCGGTGGCCATGAGGGTGGACTGGCGGTGAAAGTCGACAATGCCGAGCAGGTTGTAGCCGTCGCTGGCCAGGTCGCCCCAGCCGCCGGTGACGTTGATGCGCTGCTCGTCGCCGCCGCCCGAGCCGGTCGGTTCGTGCGCTTCCACGCTCACTTCCATGCCCCGGTAGGAACGCTTGGTGACGAAGTTGATCACGCCGCCGATGGCGTCGCTGCCGTAGATGGCCGAGGCGCCGTCGCGCAGCACCTCGACCCGTTCGAGCGCGGCCACGGGAATGATGTTCAGGTCGACCGTGTCGGCGAAGAAGGGATGGTTGGCCAGGCGCCGGCCGTTGAGCAGCACCAGGGTCTTGTCGCTGCCGAGGCCGCGCAGGTTGGCCGTGGCGCGTCCGCCCGTGCCGGAACCGACCGACTGGCTCGAACCGGTCGAAGTCTGGTTCATGGGAATGGTGGCCAGCACTTCCTGCACGGTCGAGAGGCCCTGCTTGGCGAAGTCTTCGGCGCGGATGGTGCTGATCGGCAGCGCGGTCTGGCTGGCCAGGCGCTGGCGGATCGAGGTGCCGACGATCTCGACTTTTTGCATCGGCTGCGCGCCCTCGGCGGGGGCCTGGGCCAGGGCCTGGGCCTGGGCCGGCAAGGCCAGCACGCCGGCGCCGAGGAGGGCGCCGCCGGCGCACAGGCGGCGAACGGCGGCGGATAAGGCTTTTTCAATCATGGACTGCTCCGGTGGGGTGGTTTTACGGTTGCTGAAGGGATGTCGCTAAAAGGTGTAACGCACGCCGGCTGTGAAGAAACGCCCCACGGCGCCGGCGTAGTCGAGCGGGTTATAGGCGTTCGCGCCGTAGGTCAGCGGGTCGAGCGGGGCGATCTTGCCGAACATGTTGTGCGCCGACCCGAACACTTCCACCCGCGTGGCCGGCTTCCAGCGGAAGGTCAGGTCGACCGTGGTGAAGGACGGCAGTTCGCAGCCGGCCGGGGCCGGATCGCCATTGGCGACATGGCTGGCGCAAGCGGCCGGGTCGTTCTTGAACAGCGTGTTCTTGAGCTTGCCCCGGTAGTTGACGTTGGCCGCCACGCGCCAGGCCGCGCGCTCCCACGACAGGCTGAAGTTGACCCGGTCGTCGGGCGTGCCGACGCAGTTGGTGACGTCGCAGTTGCCGTGGGTGCCGGCGAAGTCGCGCGCGCTGCCGTCCTGCTCGGTGCGCAGCCACTTGAACAGGTGGGTCCACTTGGTATTCATGCTCACTTCGCCGCTGCCGGGCCCGAAGTCGACGCGCTGGCTCAGTTCCAGGTCGGCCCCGCGCACTTCGGTGCGCGCCGAATTGACGTAGCTGGCCAGTACCGCCGTGATCGGGCCGGGGTCGCCGGGACGGGTGGCGCCGCTGGGATCGCGCGCGATGCGCCCGGCCTGGATGGCGGCGTCGCTCTGCTCCTGGTTGATCTCGTTCTTGCGCTTGATTTGCCACAGGTCGAGCGCGATATTGGTGCGCTTGTACGGGTCCCACACCATGCCGACGTTGACGCTGCGCGATTTTTCGGGCGACAGCGCCGGGTTGGGCGAGGTGATGATGGCAATCGCGGCCGGGTTGCAGGCGATCTCGACCCCCAGGCTGCAGCGCAGCGGGTCGACCGCGGTGGAAAACGCGGCCAGGCCGCCGACGCCGTTTTCGGCCGTGCTCGGCGCCCGGAAGCCGCGCGCATACGTGCCGCGCAGGGCAAAGGTGCGTACCGGCGTCCATTTGACGCCGAACTTGGGGGTGTAGGAGTCGCCGGCGTCGGTGTAGCGGTCGGCCCGCAGCGCGGCCGACAGTTCGACGGTCGGGTACACCGGGGCCAGCACCTCGCCGTACAGTGCGGCCACGTTGCGCGCGCCCTTGTAGGCCGAGTAGCCGAGGCCGATGATGTTGCCGCGTTCGGTGCCGGGAGTCGGTGCGAGCTCGGCCGTTTCGCGCCGGAATTCGCCGCCGAGCGCGATGCCGAGGGCGCCGCCGGGCAGGTCGGTCAACTGGCGCGAGGCGCGCAGGTCGAGCTGGGCGATGCGGCTCTTGGCGTCGTTGCCCAGCGTCGGCGCCAGCGCCGCGTACAGGGATGGCGAGTTCAGGCCGGCGTTCTCGGCGATGCGCCACACGCTGCCGGGCGCCAGCGCGGCGTAGGCGGGGTTGGCGCTGGCCGCCGCCACATTGGCCGGGCTCGGATTGAGCAGCGCGTACATGACGTCGCGCTGCAGGTAGCCGCTGCGGTCCTGGCTGACCCGGTTTTGCGAGAACAGCAGGGCGCTGTCGAGCTCCCACGGCCCCACGCTGCCCTTGACGCCGGCCAGCAAGCGCACGAAGTTGGAATCGATCTCGCTCACGCGCGCTCCCACATCGGCGGCTGTGTAACGCAGCCGGGCCGCCGTGCCGAAGTAGGGATTGTCGGGATGGGTCGCGCCCAGCATGACGTTGGCGCTGTTGACCGGGCCACCCGGATAGCCGACCGCGCCGCTGAGCGCCGACGGCGTGGACGAGGTGGCCGACTCGCTGCGGTACAGGTTCAGTTCGGCGTAGGTTTGCACCTCGGGCGTGGCCTGGAAGGTGGCGCGCCCGAAAAAGTTGACCCGCTCCTGGCGCGGCTGGATCTGGTTGTACAGTTGCTGGGCGTCGACCAGGCAGCCGCCGCCCGGGTCGCCCTGCGGATGGCGCGTGAAGTTGGCGCAGGCCGCGCCCGGAAAGGTGCGGGTGAAACCGGCCCCGGCCGGGTTGCCGCGGTTGACGTAGTCGAGCGTATCGGGCTTGCGCACATTGCCGTTGAGGGCGCTGCCCCCGGCATTGTTGGCGGTGATGGCGCCGGTGCCGCCCAGCGTTTCCTGGGCGCTGAAGCCCCAGGGGCGCAGGTCGCCGCGCCCGATGTACGCGCGCTCGGCGCGGTCGCGGTTCCAGATCTCGGCGCGCCGTCCGTACTCGAGGCTGGCCAGCAGGTTGTAGCGGTCGGCCTGCAGGTCGCCCTTGCCCCAGGTGAGCGAGGCGACGCCGTCGTTGCCGTCGTGCTCGCGCGACTGGCCGAAGCTGGCGCGCACGGTGGTGCCGCGGAAGTCGCGCCGCAGGATCACGTTGACCACGCCGGCGATCGCATCCGAGCCGTAGATGGCCGAGGCGCCGTCCTTGAGCACGTCGACCCGCTCGACCGCGTCGGTGGGGATGATGTTCAGGTCGGAAAAGACTTTCTGGCCATCGTCGGCCAGGCCGTAGGGGGCCACCCTGCGCCCGTTGAGCAGCACCAGGGTGGAGGCCGCGCCCAGGCCGCGCAGGGAGATGCCGGAGGCGCCGCTGGCGAAGCCGCCGCCGAAGCTCGACGGCACCGAGCCCTGGTTGTCGACCGCCAGCGTTTGCAGCAGCTCGGCCACGGTGGTCTTGCCGGAACGCTCGATGTCGTTGCGGTTGAGGGTGATGACGGCGGCCGCCGTTTCGCGCGTCGCGCGCGGGATCAGGGTGCCGGTGATTTCGACGCGCGGGATGGGGGCCGGCGGCGCCGGTGCTTGCGCGCGCGCGGGGTATGCGAGCAGGGCCAGGCCGGCGGCGCCACCGCCGGCGAACAGGCCCCGCAGCGAACGGGACAAGATAGTATGTTTCATGACAGGCTCCACAAAGCGTATGACTGCCCCGTCCGCTTCGAAAAGCCATGATCCAAGTCAATCTATCTGACTGGAAAAGTTGATCGCGTTTGATCTGGCGCAAAGTCCGGCAGGGGGCTCGGTGACTGAGTTTTGCACCGGGCGCGTTTGCACAACTGATCTGGATCAAATGTGACAAGCATCGGCGCCGCTGTTGTGGGAACGGCGCAACCGCTTGTGCCGTGCGGCCTTGACGGACGCCGAACAAACAGCTTGCCAAATTGCAGGAATTGTTGTTATAGTCCTTGCACCACTTTCGGATCTTGCCATGCACAACGTCGTTTTCTTTACCTGCTACTTTTACTTTAGCAATTCCAACCCAAAGGCGGTGGAGTAGCGGCAGGTTCACGTAGCAACAACGAGATCTTGCAATATCCAGATAAACCGCCAGCCATGGCGGTTTTTTTTTAGCCCGACCATTTGAATGACCCAGCCACGGAGAACACCATGCCACGCACCGACGATCTACGCATCCGCGAAATGAAGGAACTGACGCCGCCCTCCCATCTGATCCGCGAGTTTGCCTGCGGCGAGCGGGCCGAGCAGACCGCGGCCGGCTCGCGCGTGGCGCTGCACCGCATCCTGCACGGCCAGGACGACCGCCTGATGGTGGTGATCGGGCCGTGCTCGATCCACGATACCAAGGCCGCGATGGAATACGCGCGCCGCCTGGCCGGCGAGCGCGACCGCTTCAAGGGCGAGCTGGAAATCGTCATGCGCGTGTACTTCGAAAAGCCGCGCACCACGGTGGGCTGGAAGGGCTTGATCAACGATCCGTACATGGATAACAGTTTCCGCATCAATGACGGGCTGCGCATGGCGCGCGAGCTGCTGCGCGACATCAATGAACTTGGCTTGCCAGCCGGCACCGAATACCTCGACGTGATCAGTCCGCAGTACATCGCCGACCTGATCAGCTGGGGCGCGATCGGCGCCCGCACCACCGAGTCGCAGGTACACCGCGAACTGGCGTCCGGCTTGTCGTGTCCGGTGGGCTTCAAGAACGGGACCGACGGCAATATCAAGATCGCGGTGGAAGCGATCAAGGCCGCTTCGCAGCCGCACCACTTCCTGTCGGTGACCAAGGGCGGCCATTCGGCCATCGTGTCGACCAACGGCAACGAGGATTGCCACATCATCCTGCGCGGCGGCAAGACCCCGAACTACGACGCCGCCAGCGTGGAGCTGGCTTGCCAGCAGATCGCCGCGCACGGCTTGCAAGCGCGCCTGATGATCGACGCCTCGCACGCCAACAGTTCCAAGAAGCCGGAAAACCAGGTGCCGGTGTGTACCGATATCGCGGCCCAGGTGGCCGGCGGCGATGGCCGTATCGTCGGCGTGATGGTGGAGTCGCACCTGGTGGCCGGGCGCCAGGACCTGGTGCCGGGCAAGGAACTGGTGTACGGCCAGTCGATCACCGATGGCTGCATCGATTGGGACAGCAGCGTGGCCGTGCTCGAAGGCCTGGCCGAGGCGGTGCGCCAGCGCCGCCAGGGTGCGCAAGGCTGACGCCAGCGCGACTGAATATGCACGACGAATAAAGTATGCATCACCGGCCCGCGCTGGCTATTACATCCGCGCGGCGTCCTGATATGGCCTCACGGCGGCGCTGCCGCCCGTCCGAACATTCCCACGCCGCGACCGGCGCCCACTTCGCACGCCGCCATGCCCAGCATGGCGCGCTTCGACGCGCCACTTTTCCAGCGGGCGCGGCTGTGCATTGCCAACACCTGCAATTCATTACCTTTATTCAATCACAAATTCCTGTTCCGTATGCAAGAAACTACACTGCAATCGACTGCACGCGACCACGGCTGTTGTTTATATACATATTGTGTGTTTACCGTTGACATCAATTATTCCCATATGTTTCTATCTTGGGCTTGATTGGCAAAAAAGCACAGATGTGCGACGCCAGTTGGAGAAAGTCGCTTTAAGCGAAGTGAAGAAGTTTCAGCCGACGGAGACAGCAAGACCAAGAACTCGGCTGTTGTACCTTGCACCGGCACCTGTCCGCGATCCGGCACGTGGCACCGCGAGGTTCGCTACTTAAATTGATGCACCCTCCAAAAGAGATGGTGTTAATACTAATATTATATAAAATCAAAGGGATTCACACATGATGACAGAAACCGTTTTATCGCGTTCACTGCGCCTGGTCTTTTCGGGCGGTATCGCAGTCGGCCTCGGCCTTGCGGCATTGCCAGCCGTCGCCCAGACCGCTTCCCAGGACAATTCGATGCAGCGCGTCGAGATCACCGGCTCGTCGATCAAACGCGTTGCCGCTGAAACCGCGCTGCCTGTCACCATCCTTAAACGCGAAGACATCGAGCGCACCGGCGCCACCTCCGCCCAAGACCTCGTCAACCTGATTCCCGGTAACTTCGGCGGCGGCGTCACCGCCAACAACGTCGGCGCTTCCGGCGTGCCGTCGACCGCCAACCTGCGCGCCCTGGGCGCCCGTTACACGCTGGTGCTGCTGAACGGCCGCCGCGTGGCCAACTATGCGGTCGGCAACAACCCGGTCGACTTGAATTCGATCCCGCTGTCGGCCATCGAACGCATCGAAGTACTGCGCGACGGCGCCTCGGCCGTGTACGGCGCCGATGCGGTGGCCGGCGTGATCAACTTCATCCTGCGCAAGGATTACAAGGGCGTGGAAATGTCCGCCTACAAGACCCACGTCGACCAGGGTGGCGGCAACACCAAGAGTTTTAACATCACGGCCGGCTTCGGCGATATCGCGACCGACCGCTTCAACGTGCTGGTCAGCGCCAACCACGAAGAGAACGACAAACTGCGCGCGTCCGACCGCAGCTTCTCGACCACCTCCGTGCGGCCCGACCTGGGCATCAACAAGTCGTCGCCACGTAACGGCGTGCCCAACCTGAACTTCACCGACAAGCTCGGCAACGAATATGTGGGCGTGAATCCTTTCCGCTACAACGGTTGCAAGAACGACGAATTCAGCCTCGTGGTCAACAGCGAAAAAGGCTGCGGCACCGACTACGTCAAGTACATCGACCTGGTTCCTGAAGCCAAGCACGACAACATCGTCACACGTGGCGTGTTCAAGGTCAGCGACAGCCTGGAACTGTTCGCCGAAGCGGCCTACACCAAGGACAAGATGATCGCGGCGGCGTCGCCGGCGCCGTACACCAAGCCCATGAAGTATCCGGCCACGGGCCGCTTCTATCCGGCGACCATCAAACTGCCCAAGGGGCTGAAACTCCCGGCTGGCTACAAAATGCCGAACGGTACCGTCACAACCGCCGACACCGAACTTGCCGCCGACATGGATGTGGTGCCGACCGGCAGCATCGGCGGCACCTGGCGTACCGTCGCCGGTGGCGGCCGTAACGACCTGACCAAGACCGAGAACACCCGCGTCGTGGTCGGCGCCAAGGGGATGGTCGCGGGCTGGGATTACGAGACCGCCCTCACTTACGGCAAGAACGAAGTGGAGATCCAGTTCGGTCCGGGCAAGTTCAGCTACGCCAAGCTCGACCCCTTGCTCGCCAAAGGCGAAATCAACGTGTTCGGTACGCAAGATGCGGCCAGCCTGGCGGCTTTGCTCGGTTCGCAGCTGAGCGGCTTTGAAAATGGCGGTAGCTCGATCTCGAAAGAGTTCGATTTCAAAATGTCCAAAGAAATTTTCAACCTGCCGGCCGGCGCGGTTGGCTTCTCGGTCGGCACCTCGTTCCGCAAGGAAGAGCTGACCCAGGTGTCGTCGGAAGTGCTGCGTAAAGGTGACGAGGTTGGCGGCGCGGGCGAAATTCCTGGCGTGACTGGCGACCGCAAAGTGTTCGGCCTGTTCTCCGAAGTCGTGGTTCCGGTCGTCAAGGACCTGGAACTGACCGCTGCCGCGCGCTACGACAAGTACAAGAATGGTTTCGGCACCGAGTTCGACAACCTGAGCCCGAAACTTGGCTTCACCTATCGCCCGAGCACCATGATCATGGCGCGCGGTTCGGTGGCGCGCGGTTTCCGCGCACCGACCCTGGTCGATAACCTCAATCCGAAGGCGCTGAACAACACCTCGTCGAACTTTAACGACCCGGTGCGCTGCCCGAACGGCGTGGAAGTAAGCAGTGTGAACAAGGTCGGCGCCTTGCAGGACGAGTGCTCTGTTCAGTTGACTACCCAGAACAGCGGCAACCCGGATCTCAAGCCTGAGAAATCGAAACAGTACACCCTGGGCCTCGTATTCCAGCCAACGTCGACCATTAGCGGCTCGCTCGATTACTGGAACGTCAAGATCGATAAATCGATCAACGCCATGTCCGAAAACACGGTGTTCGGCGATCCGGTGGCCAATCTGGGCCAGTTCTATCGCTACGACCCGAAAATCCAGAAGAAGTATGAGGATGATAAGGAGTTGGCGGAGCTCAATAAATTGCCACCACCTCCAGTGCCTGTAGGCGGCATTGATCTGCCTTATAAAGCCAATGCCAACAAGGACTTCCCGCTTGCTTACGTGGCCCTGCCACGTGTAAACACCGGTAAGTTCTATGCGGCCGGTGTCGATCTGAACCTGAATTATCGCCAGAAGTTCGGTGACATGGGCACCCTGGGTGCGAACTACGATTCGACTTACTATACCAAGCATGGCTATCAGTATGAAGGCGAAAAGGAAGTCAGCGACCTGGGCAACTTCAAGGATTTCGGCCCGACCCCACGTTATCGCCACACCCTGGGCCTGACCTACGGCGTTGGCCAATGGACCGGTTCGCTCACCCACAATTACACCAAAGGTTATTGGGACTACACCGATCCGTCGCTGATCGCCGCGACCTACCCGGAGCTGCGCAAGGTTGGCAACTACTCGACCTTCGATGCCACCGTTGGCTGGAAACCGATGAAAAACGTGAGCATGACCTTCGGTATCAAGAACATCGCCGACGAAGATCCACCATCGTCGCGTAACGGCGCCAATTTCCAGGTCGGTTACGACGCCTCGTTCACCAACCCGCTCGGTCGCACGTTCTACGCACGTCTGAACTACAAGTTCCTGTAATTGCCGCCGTGCGCGGCGGTTGACAGACAGCCATCGCGTACTGTTGTAAGAAACTTGTAGGGCGTTAAAAACCCCGCCGGACTTCGTGTCCGGTGGGGTTTTTTCTTGGGCGTTTGTGTTTGCGAAATATCATCAGCTTGATCTGGCGCAAGCTCGCCCGGCCTCGCGCACGTAAGCTCTAAAGCGGACTGATCCATTTCCCCTTGCGGAGGATGTATGCAAATCGTGTTGGCCAATCCGCGTGGCTTTTGCGCCGGGGTCGAGCGCGCCATCGAGATCGTCGAACGCGCCCTCGACGTGTTCGGCGCGCCGGTCTACGTGCGCCACGAAATCGTGCATAACCGCCATGTGGTCGCTGGGCTGCGCGAGCGCGGCGCGGTCTTCGTCGAGGAACTGGCGCAGGTGCCCGCGCACAGCGTCGTGGTGTTCAGCGCGCACGGGATTGCGCCCGAGGTCGCGGCCGAGGCGCGCCAGCGCGGCCTGCACGTGTTCGACGCCACCTGTCCGCTGGTCGGCAAGGTACACATGGAAGTGGCGCGCCACGCGCGCGCCGGCCGCGAAGTGGTGCTGATCGGCCACGAAGGCCATCCCGAAATCATCGGCACGCTCGGCCACTACAGCGGCGCGGGCGCACGCGCCATCTATGTCGTCGGCAACCCCGAGCAAGCCGCGCGGCTCCAGGTGCAGGACGGCACGCGCCTGGCCTACGCCACCCAGACCACGTTTTCGATCGACGACATCAAGCCGATCCTGGAAACGCTGCAAGCACGCTTTCCGGCGCTGCTCGGCCCGCGCAAGGAAGACATTTGCTACGCCACCCAGAACCGCCAGTCGGCGGTCAAGGAACTGGCCGCCACCTGCGACCTGATCCTGGTGATCGGTTCGCCCGCCAGCGCCAATTCGCAGCGCCTGCGCGAGATCGCCGCCCAGCAGCAAGTGGACGCCCATCTGATCGATCACGCCGACCAGTTGCAGCGCGCGTGGTTCGAGGGCCGGCGCTGCGTCGGCATCACCTCCGGCGCCTCGACCCCCGAAGTCCTGCTCGCGCAGGTGGTGGCGCGCCTGGAAGAGTGGGGCGCCGGCCCGGTGCTCAACCGGCCCGGCGTGCGCGAACATGTGGTGTTCGCCCTGCCGCGCGAACTGGCCGGCGCCGCGCGCTCCGCAACCTGAACTTTACCCTGTAAGGAGAACCGTCATGCCCGAACAAACCGTCTCGATCGTGTCCTGGCCGGAACAATCGGCCCGGCTCGAACACACTTTCAAACTCGACAAGCCGTGCCCGGTCTCGATCTCGTTCGAGCCGGCGCCGGCCAACGTGATGCTCTCAAGCGACCCGCAGCGTCCGCTCCAGGTCAGCATGAACATGCAGCTGGTCGCGCGCGAGCCGGTACCGCTGTGCATCACCGTGTGCGAACCGATCTGCGCGCGCAGCGACTACACCATCGGCATCGAGGTGTTCGGCAACCCGTTTGCCAGCATCTCGGTGCGCGGCACCACGCGCCTGTTCGCTTGCCGCGACGATCCACCGACGCCGACACCGGTACCGGGCTGAGGTCGCAGGCGAGGCCCGATCATCCCGTCTTTACAACCGTTATCACCCTCATCAGGAGCTGTGAGCAATGCCAAGCAATGAAAGCGACAACATCAGCATGAGCCGGGCCGAACTCGATTACCTGATGCGCATGGCCGGAACCACCTCGCGCATCGTGCAGCAGGCCGCCTCGACCCTGGAAGAGGAAATCGCCCTCGGCGTGGCCGCCGCCAAACGGGTCGAAATGCGTTTCGTGGACGTGGAAAAACTGCGTGCCGGCGACCCCGCCGACGTCATGCAGCGCTTTCGCCGCGATGCGCACGAGGTGGTCGACATCCTGCTCGACATGGTGGTCTTGGCCAGCAATTCGCTGGGCGCGCTGTCGGAGCGGGTGGTCACGGTGCGCCCCGGCGCGGCGGCGCCGAAACAAGGCGGCGGCGCCGCATCGCTCACCATGCCGCAGCCGATCGCGCCGGGCGGCTCGCTCAGCGTGCCGATGACCCTGGAAAACGCGGCCGATGTGCCGACCGCGACCTTGCGCTTCCACTGCTCCGACCTGCTCAGCGAAAGCGGCGCCCGTCTTGCGGCGGTCCAGGTCGGCTTCGCGCCGGAGGCCTTGTCCATCCCCGCGCATGCCTCGGCCACGGTACACATTACCGTCAGCGTGCCGCCCGATGCGGCGCCCGGCACCTATTCCGGGTTGCTGCTGGCCAGCCAGCTGGACCAGGTGCGCGCCGTGCTCACCGTGCGGGTCGAGTCGCCCGGTGAGTGAGGCGGCCGGGCGTTCCCGTTTTGTCGAGGCCAGCCTGGCGCGCTACAAGGAGTTCACCATGGCGCGCCTGCTGGAATACCTGCCCAGCAAGGAGCCGCGGCGCTATCTGTATGATCTGCTGCCGGTGTATCCGCTGCGCTCGGGCAAAGGCTTGCGCCCGGCGCTGTGCATCGCCGCCTGCTGCGCGTTTGGCGGCGAGGTGCGGCGGGTGCTCGAGTCGGCCGTCGCCATCGAGCTGTACCACAATGCCTTCCTGATCCACGACGACATCGAAGACGGCAGCGAAAGCCGGCGCGGACTGCCCACCCTGCAGGCCGACCAGGGCCTGGCGGTCGCGCTCAATGTGGGCGACGCCATGCAGGTGCTGTGCATCCGCCTGCTGCTCAACAACCTGGGCATCGTCGGTCCGCAGCTGACCTGGCGCATCGTCAACGAGATCGAACACATGGTGTGCCAGACGGTGGAAGGCCAGGCGCTGGAACTGGGCTGGGTGCGCGACAACGTGGCCGAGCTGAGCGAAGAAGACTACCTGCGCATGGTGCTCAAGAAAACCTGCTGGTACACCTGCATGCATCCGCTGCGCATCGGCGCCCTGGTCGCCGGCGGCGGGGCCATCGCGCCCGAACGCTTCGACCGCTTCGGCTATTACATGGGGGCGGCGTTCCAGATCCAGGACGATATCCTCAACCTCGCCGCCGACGAGGGCAAGTACGGCAAGGAAATCAATGGCGATCTCTGGGAAGGCAAGCGCACCCTGATGCTGATCCACACCGTCGGGCATGCCAGCGACGGCGAGAAGCAACGCATCCGGGATTTCTTGTCGGTGCCGCGCGCCGCGCGCCGGCAAGCCGAGGTCGATTGGCTGCGCGCCACGATGGACAAGTACGACAGCATCGCCCATGCGCGCAGCAGCGCGCGCCAGCTGGCCGGCGCGGCCCTGCACGAATTCGACCTGCATTTGGGCGCGCTGCCCGACTCCGAGCACAAGCGCTTCCTGCGCGAGGTGGTGCTTTACATGATCGAGCGCGATTTGTAAGCGGCTTCGATCGGCAAGGGCGCCTCGGCCGCGGGCCGCAGCAGCGCGCCGGCCATGCCGCCGCCCAGCTCCAGCGCGCTGCCGGCCACCCCCATGCCCCAGGCCAGCGCGGCGCGCGGATCGGCCGCCATCGACACGGCCACGGCGGCCGCCGCCGTGCCGGTTTGCAGGCCGATGCGCACGCAATGGGCGCGCCCGCGCAGCAGGTGCTTGGCCCCCATCCCGGCCAACGACAGCAGCGCCTGCACGGCGCTCTTGCGCACGATGTCGGCGCCCAGCACGCGGCGTGCCGGCACCAGCCCGGCCAGCACCCCGCCGGTGATCTCGGCATAGCCCGGGTCGACGCGGGCGCGCGCCACGATGATGTGCAAGGCTTCGAGCCACACCGGGGTCAGGTGGCGGTTGCGGATCAGTTGCACCAGCAGACGCGCCAGCGCCATGTCGAAACGCAGCTCGCGTTCGATGCGCTGCGCGTAGGGCAGCAGGCCGGGCTGCGAAAAGTCGTTGCGCGCGCGCGCCGCCAGCAGGGTTTCGGCGGCCCAGCGCCCGCTCAGCATGGCGTACTGGATGCCTTCGCCATTGAGCGGGTTGATCAGGCCGGCGGCGTCGCCCGCCAGCAGCACGCGTTCGCCCACGCAGGGCAGGGCGGCGTCGTAAGTGGTCAGCGGCCAGCCGACCAGCGCAGCGCGCAGTTGCGCGCCGCCGAGGCGTGCGCGCAAGGCCGGGTCGCTTGAGATGAGGCCGAGCATCAGCTGGCGCAGGTGTTCCTCATTGCGCGGCAGGGTTTCGCGCACCATGCCGATGCCGACATTGGCCGAGTGCGGGCCGGTGGGGAACAGCCAGTAATAGCCGGGGAAAGTGTCGTTGGAAAAGTACAGGTCGCAGCGCTTGCCCGTGTCCGGCAAGCCGTCCAGGTAGCCGCGCATGGCGATGATGCGGTTGCGGTCCGGCACGGCGTGGCCGCGCAGCAGGCGCGCCACCACCGAACTGCTGCCGTCGGCGCCGATCAGGGCTTGCGCGCGCAGGGTGGCCGGCCCGGCCGGGCCTTTGAGGCTCACGCACACGCCGTCGGGCTCGATCGCGAAGCCTTGCACGCGGGTGTTTTCGATCACCCGGGCGCCGGCGGCGCGCGCCCGTTCAAGGATCCACTGGTCGAGCGCCTTGCGTTCGATGACCCGTCCATGCGCGGGCATGCCGGGCATGCGCGGGATGGGATGGGTGATCAGGTGGCGCCCGTTCAGGTATAGCGCGGCCTCGTCGATGATATTGGTTTGCCGGAACGCGGGCAGCCCGGCGATGCCCAGGCTGTGCAGTTCGAGCAGGGCGGCCGGGCCGACGAAGTCGCCGCAGACTTTATCGCGCGGGAATTGCTGGTGGTCGATCAGGATGACGGAAAAGCCGGCGTCGGCCAGATGGGCGGCAGCCGATGCGCCCGCCGGGCCGGCGCCCGCGATGATCACGTCGCCATCGCGGGCGGCGCCAATTTTCAGGGTCAGCATGGTCACGGTCCGGGCATGGGAATCTTTTAGTATGGCGCAATGGAGAATGAGATCGCTGATGTAGCGCAAGTGCTGCATCGCTTGTCGGAAAATGTCCGAGGAGGGACGTGTGCAGAACAAAATATCAAAATCGATGTCTTATCGTGAAAATTGGCTTTTTACAGATCAAAAATGATATTTGGGAAGATCGCTTGTCAGATCCGGCCGCGAGGCTTGCGGCATGGAGGGTGATCAATGTTGGAATTTTCGCTGGCAACCGAAAAAGAGATTCGTGAAGAGCTGACCGCGCGCCTCAGGTAGCGACGGCTTATCAAAGGGATGGCCCTGGAAACGTTAGCCGAGCGCGCCGGGATGGGCACAGCCACCTTGCAACGGCTGGCGACGCGTGGCGATTGCGCAACTGGAACGTGACGCTGAACACGGAAAGCGCATGCGCGCACCGCGTAAGCCGAGGCCGAAGCGACCCTGATGCACGAAAAAAACCGCCGGACTCGCATCCGGCGGTTTTTGGGTCAGCCTACAAGGCTAAGAACGCTTAAAACGCGTAGCTGGCGCGCAGGTACACCGCGCGTCCGATCGGATCGCTGAAGCGCGGATCGTAGCCCTTCTGGAACAGGGTGCCCTGGTTCGAGAACGGCGGCTGTTCGTCGAGCAGGTTTTTCAGGCCGGCGGTCAGGGTCAGGCCCTTGATGCCGCTGTAGCTGCCCGACAGGTTCAGCAGGCTGTAGGCCTCGACCTTGTGCTTGAACTCCGGATCGACCTGGTTCTGATCCTGGTACGCGGACTTGAACGATTGCGACAGGGTCGCGCCCCACGGGCCGCTGCTCCAGTTCAGCGCGGCGGTGTGCTGCCAGCGGAACACCGGCGCCATGTCGGCGTAGCGGCCCACGTTGTGGATGAACTCGCCATTGCGCTCGTTCTGGTAGTCGTACTTGTGTACGTAGGTGCCGTCCACCGTCACGGTAAAGTTGCCGACGCTGGTGCGCGGCAGGCGCAGGGTGGCGCTCAGGTCGACGCCGTCGGTCTTGACTTCGCCCAGGTTGTTGAGGAAGTCTTCGATCGCGTTCGGCGAGCCGTCCGGATTACGCAGGAACAAGGCCTTGTACTTTGCGTAGTTGCCGTAGATGGTTTGCTCCGGCAGGGCGGCGATCTTGTCTTTCAACTGGATGTTCCAGTAGTCGGCGGCGATCGTCACGCTCGGGATCGGCTCGATCACGGCGCCGAAGGAGAACGACGTCGATTTTTCCGGCTTCAGGTTGATATTCCCGCCTTGCAGCTTGAACTGTTGCAGGTCGCAATCGCGCAGCGGATTCGAGCCTGGCTGCGGCTTGCCGCCCGGGCACAGGATCGGATCGCTGTAGCTGTCGTTGGTATCGTTGCGCGACGGCGGACCGTTCTTTTCGAACAGGGTCGGCGCGCGGAAGCCGGTGCTGGCCGAACCGCGCACCAGCAACTGCGGGGTCGGCTGGTAGCGCAGGCCGATTTTCGGGTTGGTGGTGTTGCCGACGTCGCTGTAGCGGTCGTAACGGGCCGCCAGCTGCACTTCCAGTTCCTTGGTGAACGGCAGGTTCAGCTCGGTGAACAGGGCCTGGATATTGCGCGAACCGGTTTTCGACAGCGAACCCGACAAGCCCGAGCTGGACGCCTGCGAGGCGATCGCGCGGTTGACGTTGAAGTCGGCCGTTTCGCGCCGGATCTCGGTGCCCACCGCCACCGCCATCTGGCCGCCGCCCATGGCCATGATGTCGCGGCTGGCCTTGAAGTCGAAGCTGGTGTTCTTCACTTCGGCGCTCTGGACGCGCCCGCGCAGGGCGGTCGTTTCCAGGTAAGCCTTGCCGGCCGCATCCTGCAGCGCGAACGGGTTGAGGATGCCATTGGCCACGCCGGCCGCGAACGAGGCGTCGGCCACGTAACCGTTGACAAAATCTTCGCTCGACTTCGAAATCGAGTGCGCCAGGCCGCCCTTGTAATCCCAGCCCGCCAGCAAGCCTTCCATGCCGAGCACCAGGCGGTCGGCCTTGCCGGTCGAATCGATGGTGCGCTGGCCCGCTTCGGTCGGACGCCAGTTGACCGACAGCGGCTGGCCGGACACCCCGGTCTTCGGATAGTACTTGCTGGTGTTCGGCAAGATCAGGCCGGTCTGCGGCGGCGGCGCGGTGCGCGAGGTCACGTCGTTTTGCGAATGCAAGAATTCCAGGGTGGCCAGGTGGTCGGCGCCGAGCTTCATGCTGCCGCGCGCGAACAGGGCCAGTTGCTCCTGGTCGGGCATGCTGTCGATCTGGCGCGTGTAATCCTGGCGGCAAATGCCGGCCGCGTTCGGTACCGAAAAGGGTGGATTGCAACCGCTGGCCCAGCCCGGATTGCCGGACTTGTCGGCGCCCGCATCGTAGTAGTTGCCGGGGAAGGTGGTGCCGGAAGTGAGGTTCAGGCCGCGGCTCGGCACGATGCCGGTTTTCGAGAATTCGCGCTGCTGCGAATTGATCGAGGTTTGCTTGTGCCAGTCGACGACGCCGAAGACGTTGAAGCCGTCCTTGTCGAGGTTGCCGAAGCCGCTGGACAGGTTGACCCGCTTTTCATCGCCGCCGTCCTTGTGTGGACGCACGATTTCGCCGGTGATGGTGGTGGTCGTGACGGAGCGCTTGGTGATGAAGTTGATCACGCCGCCGATGGCGTCGGTGCCGTAGATGGCCGAGGCGCCGTCGCGCAGCACTTCGACCCGGTCGAGGGCGGACAGGGGAATCATGTTCAGGTCGACGCTGGAGCTGTCGTACGGGTGGTTGGCGAGGCGCCGGCCGTTGAGCAGCACCAGGGTCTTGTCGCCGCCCAGGCCGCGCAAGTCGGCGCTGGCCTGGCCGCCGGTCGGCAGGCCGCTGCTGTTGCCGCCAACGACGTTGCCGCTGCCCATGGTGCTCTGGTTCGAGGGAATGCGCGAGAGCGCTTCCTGGGCCGTGGTCAATCCCTGCTTGATGAACTCGTCAGCCTTGATGATGGAGAGCGGGTTGGCGGTTTCGCTTTGAATGCGCTTGATCGACGATCCGGTGATCTCGACGCGTTGCATTGGCTGGCCGTCCTGTGCGAACGCCGTGCCTGCAAAACCGCCGCCGGCTGCAAACATCGCGCCCAACGACAGGGATAATACGGTTGGCTTCATCATGCTGTTCAACTCCATCCAAAAGTGAGAGGGGACTATAGAATCATCAGGAACTGCGGGTGTCAATCGAACAAGATTGGGTTTGATCGAAATACAACGAAAATAGATAAATTGTTTAGCTTGATTGCAAAGTAAGCTTCCAGTCAGCAAGCATGTTCCTGCGGGAATTGTCTGCTGCGGTGCAACACAAACGCCCGCTGCGTCTATACATATGAACAAGACGCGCATGAAAAAGGGCAGTGCCTGCGCACCGCCCTCGGGTCATGCGATCACCCGCGTTTCAGGCTAGAACTGGTAGCGCGCGCCAGCCTTGAAGTAGCGGCCGATGGCGCCGCTGGCGTCCATCGGGTTGTAGCTCATGCCGCCGTAGGTGTAGGCATCGAGGGGTGCGACCTTGTCGAACAGATTGTTGATCGAACCGAACAGCTGGAAGTTCTTCGACACGTTGTAGCGCACCGACAGGTCGGTCGAGGTGAATGAAGCCAGGGTGCATTCCGAGTTCGGCGCCGAGGTGCCGTTGGCGAACTTCGATGCGCACAGGTCGCCTTCGAAGCCCACGTTCTTCATCTTCGAACGGTAGTTGGTGGTGGCCGTCAGGTTCAGGTCGTTCCAGTCCCAGCCGGCCACGAAGCTGATCTTCTGCTTCGGCGTACCGGCGCAGTTGGAGGTGTCGCAGTTGCCGTGGGTGCCGGCGTACTGGTACTTGACGGTAGCCGACTCGGCCCGGATCCACGAATCGATGTAGGTCCAGGTCAGGCCCAGGTTGGCGCGGCCGTAGTCGCCGAGGCGGAACTTCTGCTTGATGTCGACGTCGACGCCCTTGATTTCGGTGAAGCTCGAATTGCGGTACGGCGCATTCGAAATCAGGATGGTGCCGGTGTTCGGAATGGCCACGCCGCCGACCACCAGGTTGTTATCGGCGCGCACCGCGGTCGGCAGGGCCGCCGCTTCGTTGTACGGCAGCGGATTGATCTCGTCGCTGCGCTTGATCTTCCACAGGTCGACCGACAGGCTGGTATCGTTGAGCGGATCCCAGACCATGCCGAGCGTCATGCCCTTGGACGTTTCCGGTTTCAGGGCCGGGTTGCCGACCTTGACCGCAGCGAGAGAAATCAAGCAATCGGTGGCGCTGCCGCCGCCGGCTGCCGGGGTGCCGCCCGGGCAACGGACCGGATCGCGCGTGGTGGCGGTGCCGGTCGAACGCGACGAGGCGCTCGCTTCGGCCGCGCCCGGCGCGCGGAAGCCTTCCGAATAAGTGCCGCGCAGGGCGAAGCTCTTGACCGGCGTCCACTTGGCGCCCAGTTTCGGCGTGCTCGAGGAGAAGTTGGTGTACTTGTCGTAACGCAGCGCGGCCGACAGTTCCACCGATTTGATCACCGGCGCGGCGACCTCAACGAACACGGCCGAGATTTTCTCTTCGCCCTTGGCCGCCACGTAGGACGAGTTGATGGAGCCGTCTTCGGTGCCCGACAGGGAGGGGTTGTCGAGTTTTTCGCGGCGGTGTTCGGCGCCGACGGCCAGGCCCAGGGCGCCGCCCGGCAGCTGGAACAGCTCGCGCGAGGCCTTGAAATCGACGATGTCGAGCTTGGTGGTCGAATGCGACGTTGCCGTGCGCACCATGGCCTGGTACAGCGACGCCGGGTTCTTGCTGGCCTGGTCACCGAGGTAGTACGGAAAGTACGGGCTGGCCGCATTGCCCAGCGCCGCCTGCACCACGCGCAGGTTCAGCATGTTGCTGTACAAGAGGTCGAGCTTCGATTCCGAATGCACGTAGGAGGTGTCGAAATCCCAGCCCATGGCCGCGCCTTTCAGGCCGACCACCAGACGGTTGAATTCATTGTTGACCGAACGCTCGCTCGGGCCGACGTCGAAGGCCGAATAGCGCACCCGGACCGGCACGCCGTACGGGTTTTGCGGGTGGTTGGCGGCCAGTTGCATGGTGGTGCCGGCGCCCGAACCCCAGTTGGTCACGCCGGTCGGGTTGGCGGCCGTCGGCGGGCCGGCATAGGTGCGCGTGATTTCGCCCGGAATCAGGGTGAACGAGGTATCGCGTTTCGAGTAGCCGACTTCGCCGTAGACCTGCAGGTCGTCGCCGAGTTTTTTGCTGGCGCGCGTGTACAGGTTCAGGCCGTCGACCTGCGGCTGCATCGAGCGGAACTGGTCGTGGTGCCACAGGCAGCCGCCTTGCGGATCGCTGTTCTTGGTTGCCGACAGGGCCGCGCAGCCCGGCAGCGAGACGTAGGTGTTGTTGGCCGGGTTGCGGATCGAGCCGGTCGGGCTGGCACCGGTATTGTTGCTGCCCGCCAGGTAGCCGGAAGCGAACTGGGTATCCATCGCATAGCCGTACGGACGCAGGTCGCCGTGGCCGATCCAGGCGCGGTCGGCGCGGTCCTTGTTTTTGAGTTCGTTGTTGGTGTAGTACTCGGCGTTGACCAGCACGTTGTAACCGTCGGCTTCCAGGTTGCCCTTGCCCCAGGTCAGCGAGCCCTTGGCCATTTCGCCATCCTTGTATTTGGACTGGCCGAGGGTGCCCTTGGCGATCAAGCCCGTGAAATCCTTGCGCAGGATGATGTTCACCACGCCCGCAATCGCGTCCGCGCCATAGGTCGAGGAGGCGCCGTCTTTCAGCACTTCAATGCGCTCGACCGCTTCCATCGGGATGGTCGACAGGTCGGTGAAGCTCTTCTGGCCATCGTCGGCGCGCGCGAACGGCGCCATGCGGCGGCCGTTGAGCAGCACCAGGGTCGAGGTGGCGCCGAGGCCGCGCAGCGAGATCGCGGTCGAACCGGCGGCAAAACCGTTGCCGAAGCCGGTCGGCAGCGAACCGGCGCCATCGGCGGTCAGGGTCTGGAGGTATTCGGCGACCGTGCCCTTGCCGGACTTGGCCATGTCTTGGGCGGTGATGACCTGGACCGGGGAAGCGGTTTCGGCGCTGGCACGCTTGATGCTCGAGCCGGTCACTTCAACGCGTTGAATCGGGCCTGACGGGTCTTGCGCCATGGCCGGTGCGGCCAGGGTGAATGCTGCCGAAGCGAGCGCCACTGAGACGGCGTGCGCCATTACGGTTTTTCTAAACATGTGTCACTCCAGAGGGTATCAATGTTAAAAACTTCTATATCTGCATGCATATTTCGCTTTGTGCCCGATTCCCAGCACAGGCTTGCTGAGATCGGCGAAAAATACATGATGTCTCTCGTTTTCTTGTGAAATAGTTGGTGAGAACATTTTCCAAGCGCACACATCTCAACATCTCAATGTCTGACTGTCAATGTACACACGGGCTAGTTTGGCAGCGAAACAACAGTTTCCCCACGCTACAAATTTGTACTTGAATTGTTCTCCGTTGTCTGCCGTCAACGAAGATTGTTTTCTGCTCGGCAACCAAGGTCGTGTTCGCCCGCCACCCCCACGCGGGGCCGAAATGCGCTATCGTCATGGCCTGCGCCACAAGCCGCCACGCCGACCAGGAAAGGACCGCACCGCACCACTATGCTTGCCTATATCCTGCGCCGCCTGTGGCAGATGCTGCCCACCATGGCCGGCGTCGTGCTGCTGGTGTTTATCCTGTTTAACTGGATCGGCGGCGATCCGGCGTATCTGCTCGCCGGCAAGATGTCCGACGCCGCCGAGATCGAGAACATCCGGCGCCAGCTCGGCACCGACCAGCCGCTGCAGGTGCAACTGTGGATCTTCGTCAAGCAGATCGCGACCTTTGACTTCGGCAATGCCTGGAGCACCGGCGAGCCGGTGTCGCGCATCATCGCCAGCCGGCTGGGGCCGTCGCTGACGGTGCTGATCCCGCTGACCGTGCTCGAAACCGTGACCGGGATCGCGCTGGCGCTGGCCGTGGCCTTCGTGCGCGGCTCGCTGACCGACCGCGCGCTGATGCTGGCCTGCACGGTCGGCATGTCGGTCAGTATCCTGGTGTACATCATCGCCTTCCAGTACGCGCTCGCTTACAAGCTGGGGCTGTTTCCGGTGCAGGGCTGGGGTAGCGCTCTGGGCGACAACCTGCTGCGCTACGCGGCACTGCCGGTGCTGATCGGGCTGGCGGTGTCGGTGGCACCGACCCTGCGCCTGTACCGCAGCTTCGTGCTCGACGAAGTGCAGCAGGACTATGTGCGCACGGCGCGCGCCAAGGGCTTGTCCGAGCGCCGCATCAAGTGGGTGCATGTGCTGCGCAACGCCGCCATTCCGATCATCACGCACGTGATGGCGAACCTGCCGGCGCTGCTGATCGGCGCGTTCCTGCTGGAACGCTTTTTCGGCATTCCCGGGATCGGGCGCGAAGTCATCCTGGCGGTCGAGCGCAGCGATTTTCCGGTGATCAAAGCCATTACGGTGTACGTGGCGGCCGCCACCATGGTGTTCAACCTGCTGGCCGACCTGCTGTACAAGGCGGTCGATCCGCGCGTTGAGCTCGCATGAGGCCGGGCCGCCCGGCGGGCCTGTGGACCCTGGCCATGCGGCGCCTGCGCGCCGACCGCGTGGCCTTGGCGTCGCTGGCGGTGGTGGCGCTGTTCCTGGCGCTGCTGGCGCTCTCAAGCACGGGCCTGGTCGCGGCCGGCTGGGAAGACGAGGTGGGCGTCAGCTACGCGCCGCCATCGTTCATCGGTGCGGACCGCTCGCCGGGGGAGGGCGCCGGCGCGGCGCGCAGCGGGCCGGCGCCGGCGAACGCCTTCGACCCGCTGGCCGGCGAGATCGCCGCCATCATCGCCGCGCAGGGCGCGGCCATCACCGCCCCGGCGCCGCCGCGCCTGGCCAGCTTGCCGTTCGGGGCCGACAAATGGGGTCACGACGTGCTGCTCAAAACCATCAAGGGCGGCGAAACCTCGATCGTGGTGGGGCTGGCGGCGGCGCTGCTGGCGGTCGCGCTGGGCACCGTGGGCGGCGCCTTGTCCGGCTACTTCGGCGGCGCGGTCGACGACCTGTTCAACTGGTTCTACAGTGTGTTTACCGCGATTCCCCCGATCCTGATGATCCTCGCGGTGGCGGCCGTACTGCAGCACAAGGGCGTGAGTACCATCGTGCTGATCCTGGGGCTGACCGGCTGGACCGGGCCGTACCGCCTGATCCGCGCCGAATACATGAAGCACAAAGGGCGCGAGTATGTGCTGGCGGCCGACGCCATCGGCGCCTCGCACTGGCGCAAGATGTTTTCGCATATTTTCCCGAACGTCAGCCACGTGGCCCTGGTGCAACTGTCGATCCTGGCGGTCGGCTTCATCAAGGCCGAAGTGATCCTGAGTTTTCTCGGCTTCGGCGTGCCGGTCGGCGTGGTGTCGTGGGGTAGCATGCTGAACGAAGCGCAGAACGAGCTGATCCTCGGAAAATGGTGGCAGCTCAGCGCCGCCGCCAGCGCCATGGCGCTGCTGGTGACGGCGTTTTCGCTGTTGACCGACGCCCTGCGCGATGCGCTCGATCCGAAACTCAAGTAAAGGCCGGCATGCTGCTGGAAGTAAACAACTTGCGCATTACCTTCCGCATCGACAAGCGCAATACGGTCGAGGCGGTGCGCGGCGTATCGTTTTCGGTGCCGCGCAATGCCACCGTGGCGCTGGTGGGCGAGTCCGGCAGCGGCAAGTCGGTCAGCTCGCTGGCGGTGATGGGCTTGCTGGCGCCGGAAACGACCATCATCGACCCGTCCTCGCGCATCGTGTTCGACGGGGTCGACCTGCTGGCGCTGCCGCGCGCCGGGCGGCGCCGCCTGTGCGGCAAGGACATCGCCATGATCTTCCAGGAGCCGATGTCGTCGCTCAACCCGGTGCTGACGGTGGGCTACCAGATCGGCGAAGTGCTGCGCCAGCACCTGGGCATGAGCGCGAAAGCGGCCAGGGTGCGCACCCTGGCCTTGCTCGACGAAGTCGGCATGCCCGACCCGGCGCGGAGAATCGACGCCTACCCCGGCCAGTTGTCCGGCGGCCAGCAGCAGCGCGTGATGATCGGCATGGCGATCGCCTGCGAGCCGGCCCTGCTGATCGCCGACGAGCCGACCACCGCGCTCGACGTCACCATCCAGAAGCAGATCCTGGCGCTGATTGCCCGCTTGCAAAAGGAGCGCGCCATGTCGGTGCTGTTCATCACGCACGACCTGGCGCTGGTGAGCGAGATTGCCGACCATGTGATCGTGATGCGCCACGGCGAAGTGCGCGAACAGGGCCTGGCGCGCCAGGTGCTGGACCATCCGGCTGACGCGTACACCCGTGCCTTGCTGCACTGCCGGCCGCGCCTGGACCAGCGCCCGCTGCGCCTGCCGGTGCTGGACGATTACCTGGCCCACACGTCAGACGCGCGGGAAGCGGCGGGCGGGGCGCAACGCGCGCGCGGCTACGCGGCCGGCGACGAGGAAGTGCTGGTCGTGCGCAAGCTGAGCAAGTGTTTTTACACGCGCGAGGGGCTGTTCGGCCAGCGCGCGCTGCGCGCCGTGAGCGAGGTCTCGTTCACCCTGGCGCGCGGCAAGACGCTCGGCGTGGTGGGCGAATCCGGCTCCGGCAAGAGCACGCTCGGACTGACCTTGCTGCGCCTGCACCAGGCCAGCGGCGGCACGGCGATGTTCGACGGCAAGGACCTGATCGGCATGCCGGCGCGCGATTTTCTGCCCTACAAGCGGCGCATCCAGATCGTGTTCCAAAACCCGTACGCCTCGCTCAATCCGCGCTTTACGGTCGGGCAAATATTGCTCGAACCGATGCGCATCCACCGCATCGGCGCGGGCGACGGCGAGCGCGTCGGTATGGCCCTGCAACTGCTCGACAAGGTCGGCCTGCCGGCGCAGGCCATGCAGCGCTATCCGCACGCGTTTTCGGGCGGACAGCGCCAGCGCATCGCGATCGCGCGCTGCCTGACCATGCGCCCCGAGATCCTGGTGTGCGACGAATCGGTGTCGGCGCTGGACGTGTCGGTGCAGGCGCAGGTGCTCAACCTGCTGCAAGACTTGCAGGATGAATACCGCATGAGTTACATCTTTATCTCGCACGACCTGGCGGTGGTGAAGTACATGGCCGACCGGGTGATGGTGATGCGTGCCGGCAGCGTGGTCGAAATGGCCGACTCGGACGAGCTGTACCGCAATCCGCGGCATCCGTACACCCAGGCCTTGCTGGCGGCGATCCCGGGTGCATGACATCCGCACGCCGATGGCGCGCGTGCGGGGGCATCGCCACAATCGTTTGCCGCCGCCGGGCTGGAATACCACCTTCGGGGGAGAAGCGCGGGGCGTTTTGGGATAAGATAGCGGCATGCCCAATCTTATCGAATTGCTTCAGCTCTACGGTGTGCTCATCGTGTTTGCCATCGTGCTGGTCGAACAAATCGGTATGCCGATTCCCGCCTTCCCGATCCTGATCGTGGCCGGCGCCCTGTCCGTGGGCGGCGAGATGAGCTGGGGCGTGTGCCTGGCCGTCAGCATCGGCGCCTGCCTGATCAGCGACGTGATCTGGTTCAACGCCGGCCGCTTCTACGGCAAGCGCATCCTGCGGCTGCTGTGCAAGATTTCACTCTCGCCCGACTACTGCGTCAGCCAGACCGAAGACCGCTTCAAGCGCTTCGGGCCCAAATCGCTGATGGTCGCCAAGTTCATTCCGGGTTTCAACATCATCGCCTCGCCCATGTCCGGCGCGCTGGGCGTGAGCACGGCGCGCTTTCTGGCCTTCAGCATGACCGGCAGCCTGCTCTGGAGCGGCACCGGGATCGGCATCGGCGCCCTGTTCCACAAGAGCGTCGACAAGGTGCTGCTCATGCTCGAAAACATGGGCAGCACCGCCCTGATGGTCCTGCTGACCTTGCTGGGACTGTTCGTCCTGTACAAGTACATCGAACGGCGCCGCTTCCGCCAGGGCATGCAGATCGAGCGCATCAGCATGAACGAACTGGCCCAGCTGATTCGCGGCGGGCAGCAGCCGATCCTCATCGACGCGCGCAGCATCACCGCCCAGCAGCTCGAACAAGCCGTGCCCGGCGCGCTGATCTACAACGCCAGCGCGCCGGACAGCTTCGTGGCCCTGCTCGACAAGGAGCGCCACATCGTCGTTTACTGCAGCTGCCCGAACGACGTCACGGCCGCGCAAGTCGCCAAGGAACTGATCGCGCGCGGCTATCGGCTGGCGCGCCCCCTACATGGCGGACTGGACGCGTGGAATGCCCATCGCGCGCTCGACCCCGAACAGTACCCGGCCCACGCCGGCTGACAGCCGCCGCCAAGCCCCTTGCGCAAGTGCCGCGCGTACCTATACTACGCCCGGGCAGGTGAAAACCCGCCTTAAGGCAGGAATTTTCGGCGTCTCTGTACTATAACTACAAAGAAAGCTTGCGCCGTGGGCAGGTGATCCATTAAGCTTGGCGAGTCCATAGAACAATCGCCACCATGACCGACCACGCCACCGCGCCGCACCCTGTTGTCCCGCTTTCCTCCTATGTTGACGGCCCGCGCCTGCTGGCCGACATTGGCGGCACCAACGCCCGCTTCGCGCTCGAAACCGCTCCCGGGCAAGTCGGCCTGATCGACGTGCTGCCGTGTGACAACTACCCGACCCTGGCCGATGCCTTGCGCGCCTATCTGGGCTCGCCCGCCGTGGTGGCGGCCGGGGTGGACGGCTTGCGTCACGCGGCGCTGGCGATTGCCAATCCGATCACGGGCGACCTGGTGCGCATGACCAATCATCACTGGGAGTTTTCGATTGCCGCCTTGCGGGTCGAGTGCGGCTTCGAGACCCTGGAAGTGGTCAACGACTTCACCGCGCTGGCACGCGCCTTGCCGCACCTGGCCGCCAGCCAGAAGCGGCAAGTCGGCGGCGGCGTGGCGCGCGCCCGCACACCGCTGGGGCTGGTTGGCGCCGGAACCGGGCTGGGCGTATCGGGGCTGATTCCCGCGGGCGAGAGCTGGACCGCCTTGCTGAGCGAAGGCGGGCACGTGACGTTTTCGCCAGCCAACGAGACCGAAGTGGCGATTTTGCAGTTTGCGTGGCGCCAGTACGAGCATGTCTCGGCGGAGCGGCTGCTGTCCGGCGACGGCATCGAACTGATCTACCGGGCGCTGGCGCAGCATACGGGGCAAGCGGGGCAAGCGCTGGACGCCCCCGAGATATCGCGGCGCGCGCTGGCGGGGGAGTGTACCCTGTGCGACCAGGCGATCGAAGCGTTCTGCGGCATGCTGGGCACGGTGGCGGGCAATCTCGCGGTCACGCTCGGGGCGCAGGGTGGTATCTATATAGGTGGGGGGATCGTGCCGAGGCTGGGCGAGCGCTTTGCGCGCTCGAGCTTCCGCAGCCGCTTCGAGCAGAAAGGGCGCTTCGTCAACTATCTGGCGCAAGTGCCGACGTTCGTGATTACGGCCGACTACCCGGCTTTCCTCGGCGTCTCCGCCATCCTTGCCGAAAAGCTCGGCAGCTAAGATCTTTCCTAAAAAACCTGCCAAAGCTCTCCCCGATTCCTACAACCGGGGTCAGAGCTTTAATTGGCAACTAGTTACTTTGATGGCAATCCTCCCGCACCGGGGTCTGACCTTGATGGCGTTAAGTTAAGCGGCTTTCTGGTCACAAACCTAAAAACCGTCTTTCCCGCGCAGGCGGGAATCCATAGCACCTATGAGTAGCGAAGGTGCTATGGATTCCCGCCTGCGCGGGAAGGACGGAGCTTAAGTTAACGCCATTAGGGTCTGACCTCTGATTTGCATTTAATTGTGCAATCCGGCGTGGCGAATCGAATTTCGGCATGCTTGCTGCCCCAAAAATGTGGCGTGATCGTCGTGCCTTCATAGGGCCGTTGCGAAAACGCGCCCAATTAGTGCCGCTGGCATCATTCTTTGGGTAACTAATTACTAATCAGAGCTCAGACCCCGGTTGGGGTGGTTTTGAAGCCTGGTGGCAACTAGTGGCTCTATGCCGTTTTGAGTGGAACTGGACAGCCGGCACGGTAGATGGTAGATCGCAACGGAGCGGCGGCTGGTTGTAGTGGATTGGCCGGAAGGTTTTTAAACTTGGACATGCGAAGGTAGGCGAT
>NZ_WHJF01000439.1:0-361 GCF_011682185.1 Massilia genomosp. 1 | reverse complement strand
AAACTGAACCCGATTCATCGTCGCCATAATCTTCTCCCGCCTGCGCCACCGCGCACGCATATGCAAGGTTGGACACGTAACGGCGACCAAAGTTCAGTTATGCTGAAGATCAGCGCTAATCACCAACTATATTGAAATCGAAAATGTATTTCATCGGACATATTTGATTTAACTTTTCTGGCTTAAAGTGAAAATACGCGCAAAAAAAAACTCGGCGGCGGTGCTGCAGTCAACAGAGCCTCTTGCAAAACTAGCGGAACGGATGAAAATTGCTTGGCAGCGCAAGCGAAAAGGTGGGAGTGGGCGCCCATTTCTGGCATGATTTAGTTTCTGAAGCTTAATCAAAACGCCCACACCATGA
>NZ_WHJF01000438.1:0-362 GCF_011682185.1 Massilia genomosp. 1 | reverse complement strand
GCTTCCGATCTTTCCAAAAAAAGCGACGCTCCAAGCTTGAAGCAGAGAAGCGACAAGCCCAGAACAGATATACGCAATTTTCTTGTTTTCTCCACGAATAAACTCCAAGACACGTTGATCGTGGTTGGAGTACCAGGAATCAGGAATTACGTTGGGAAGCGCCATGCTCACCATGTTTCCATACCCATATCGCTGCGTCTGCTGATTACGCGCTGGAATATGTGCAACTCTTGCGGCTTCAAAAATTCTGTTATTGATCTGCACACTTGCTGAGTATTTCCCAGAGTCAAGCGGCGGTGGCGATTCCGCCTGGAGTTGTGCGAGGCGGGTTGCGAAACCATCGCACAGGACGCGAATCAAGT
>NZ_WHJF01000437.1:0-362 GCF_011682185.1 Massilia genomosp. 1 | reverse complement strand
TGCGGCCATCTGAAAACAGCTGAAAAACGCGAAAACCCGGCTTTTTTCATAAAAACTGAGTAAATCGCGCCTTTTTCAAGCGTGAAAATCACGTAACTCATTGATTTGTAAGGGCTGAATAGTTACGTTTTCCGATGCTTATCCAGGCGATTGGGCAAGAATGAAAAATAGTCAATTGCCCATGGCAAACGTTACGATAAACCTGAGGAAGAAAAACGCGGGTTATGACGAAAATGCGGACGAAAAAAAACCCCGGTTTGCACCAGCGCGATCTTGAACGCGCTTGGGCTTACCGGGGTCTTTCTCTTATAACTAGCCTGACGATGACCTACTTTCACACTGGTTGCAGCACTATCATCGGC
>NZ_WHJF01000436.1:0-363 GCF_011682185.1 Massilia genomosp. 1 | reverse complement strand
CCGGATCGCCGCGTGTCGATCCATGCCGGCGGTAGGCGGATTCGGTCAGCTCATGTGCCTTACGGCCCAACATGGCAATCTCATTGTTGATCGTTTCATCCATCGTACTCATCCTGTTTAACGATATTGACGCCGCTTAGCGCGGCCCAGGGCCTGACGCTGATGTCGTGGCCAGAGCAGCGGCAACGCAAAAGCACATTTGATGATACATTTTCAATTTAAGCAGGGCAACCTGCGCCGAACTTACTTTCATGGATGAGACCCGCATGAGCACTATTCGCATTCGTCAGGCCATACTTGCCGATCTTGAGGCGTTGTCAGTGTTATTCGATGGCTACCGCCAGTTCTACGGACGCGAAAGCG
>NZ_WHJF01000435.1:0-364 GCF_011682185.1 Massilia genomosp. 1 | reverse complement strand
TTTCTCTCGATTCCGCTCCGAATGTTTCAGGTACGGCATCCCCACGCCTTAAAAATGAGATTAGCCATGATTCCGCCGCCGTAACCGATCAGATTTCCTCCGATATCACGAAAAAGCGATGAAAAATTGTGCTCTCCTGATGTCGGCCAGTTCAGAAAAATCGTTTTGCAATTGGCTCATCCACCTGAAACAAGGCATTGCGCTGCTCTTGCGGGCAGTGCCCACGACCGATGGCTCATGAGCCTCTTGCAAAACTAGCGGAACGGATGAAAATTGCTTGGCAGCGCAAGCGAAAAGGTGGGAGTGGGCGCCCATTTCTGGCATGATTTAGTTCTAACGCTTAATCAAAACGCCCACACCATGA
>NZ_WHJF01000434.1:0-365 GCF_011682185.1 Massilia genomosp. 1 | reverse complement strand
ACGGAAGGACGCAAACACGGCACGGTGACCGAGTTCAAGGCCGATCTGCTCGCCCATGGCGGCGATCCGAACGAGATCAAACACGTCTGCATGGATATGAGCGCGGCCTACACGAAGGGCGTGACCAGGGAACTGCCGCAAGCCCAGATCAGTTTCGACCGCTTCCATGTGATCGCGCTGGCCAACGAGGCAATGGACAGCGTCAGACGCCAGGAGATGCGCGAACAACCTCGTGTCGTGTGAGTGTGATCACGCGAGTTGATGGCCCGGTTTTCACGTAAAACGATGGTCCTACCCCGAGCGATTTTAGCGTCTTGACAGCGCCGGCCACGGCGCTGTTTTTGATCGTGCGGTTAGAACGGTTC
>NZ_WHJF01000433.1:0-369 GCF_011682185.1 Massilia genomosp. 1 | reverse complement strand
ATGATGCATCAATTTAAGTAGCGAACCTTGCGGTGGCCGGGTCCGGATTGCGGAGTCCTTCCGGTGCAAGGTACAACCAGCCGAGCTCTTGGTAGCGCTGTCTCCCTCGGCTGAACTTCTTCACTTCGCTTAAAGCGACTTGTCGATTGGCGTTCGACATCTATGCCTTTTTGCCAATCAAGCCCAAGATAGAAACATATGGGAATATTTGATGTCAATGGTAAATACGGAATATGTATATAAACAACAGGATTGGTGTCGTATGCACGATTGCGCGGCATTTTTTTGCGTGCAAGCAGAGAAATTGTGATTGAATAAAGGTAATTGATTGCCGTGGTTTGCAATGCGCAGCCATGCCCACTCGTCGCG
>NZ_WHJF01000432.1:0-371 GCF_011682185.1 Massilia genomosp. 1 | reverse complement strand
TACCAGAAGTAGGTAGCTTAACCGCAAGGGGGGCGCTTACCACGGTAGGATTCGTGACTGGGGTGAAGTCGTAACAAGGTAGCCGTATCGGAAGGTGCGGCTGGATCACCTCCTTTCTAGAGTTGCATCAGGCTATAGAGCCGATTCATTAAGCGTCCACACTTATCGACTGTCAATCAAGAAGAACAGCGTTTGAAAGCGCAAACGTAAGCATCCATGCTTAGGTTTGATCTTTCAGGGATTAAAAGCTGTTTCGTTCTTTAACAATCTGGAAGAAGTAAAGTTTTAATCGTTTGACCGACAGGTCAGACGATGGGTAGTGATTGTATGTATCAAAACAAAGCAACAACGCTGTACTTTCTTATCTCTGT
>NZ_WHJF01000431.1:0-376 GCF_011682185.1 Massilia genomosp. 1 | reverse complement strand
CCGGGGGCGTATTTTTTGGGCCCGCCCCATCACCCCCTTTTTTTACGGGTGGCCCCCCTAACCCCCCGCCCCCCCCCCCCCCCCCCCCGGCCCCCCCCGCCCGGGGGGGCCCGACGGTTCTGACCGGAGACCGTCGAACTATTCTATTCCAGAAACACTCGTTTTTTACAATCGGAATGATTTTGTGTCGCAGGAACGTGCAACCATTGTGTAAGCGATACTGAATAGGCTACAGTCCGAGTTAATGCAACGTTGAGTCGCTCCGTCGCCCCCCCCCCCGCGGGGGGGCCGGGGGTAACGCGGCCAACAACGGCGCGGCGTTTTATCGGATTTACAACAATGACCCCAAGAGCCCCCCCCCGCGGCGCGGTAGCCC
>NZ_WHJF01000430.1:0-379 GCF_011682185.1 Massilia genomosp. 1 | reverse complement strand
CATCGCCAACGCCTTGTTGCAGACGAATCGGCACGCGCCAGCGAAGCGGCGCATATTGCGCTCTTGCTCGCCATCTGGCATCAGTTCGTATTGATAGGCTTGCAGTCGTTGCATGCTTCGATTATAGTTTGGTCTATGAGTGATTACAATGAAATTCGCCACGGAAGACACTGTGTTTTCCTCATGCACGTACATTTGGTATTCGTAACAAAATACCGCCGTGAAGTCTTCACAAAAGAGATTCTTGACGAGCTGCGGCCGATATTTTCCAGCGTCTGCACGGACTTTGAAGCGGAACTGGTGGAGTTCGACGGCGAGGACGACCATGTACACTTGCTGGTGAACTACCCGCCCAAGGTTTCCGTTTCCAATCTGGTCA